>CALBJW010000194.1 GCA_937893145.1 uncultured Prevotellaceae bacterium
GCTTCTGCGGCTTTCTTTGCTTCTGCAGCTTTTGCATCAGCCTCAGCAGCCTTTGCCTCGGCAGCCTTCTTTGCTTCAGCAGCTTTCTTTGCTTCAGCAGCCTGACGAGCAGCCTCGGCAGCCTTTGCTTCGGCAGCCTTCTTGGCTTCAGCAGCCTGACGGGCAGCCTCTGCTTCTGCGGCAGCCTTTGCCTCGGCAGCCTTGCGAGCAGCTTCTGCTTCAGCAGCCTTCTTGGCTTCAGCCTCTGCCTGCTTCTTGGCTTCCTGCTGCTTCTGGAGTTCTTCCATTGTACCTACAATCTTGAACTCCTGCTTCTTTTCCTTCTGAGCCTTTTCCGCAGCGCGACGCTCTTCCTTTTCTTTCTGCTCACGTTCCTTGCGCTTCTGGATGTCGGCCTGAGTCTCAGCGTTAGCCTTCTTGTCTGCACCAAACTCTTTCATGAGCATTGCAAACTGCTCATCCGTGATCTTTGCGTTAGGACTTGCATCCTGCAAGGCCTGACCTTTCTTCTGTAGGAACTCTGCCACGGTGTTAATTCCTACGTTCAGTTCTTTTAATGCTTTATTTAATCTTACAGCCATTTTAATCTTGTTTAGTGTTTAGTGTCATCCCCTGTTTTGTACAAAAAAGAAACAGAAGGGATTATTCCTCGAACTCGGCACGGAGGATGTTGAGTACCTCATCAACTGTATCCTCTTCGAGGTCTGCCTTTTCAACGAGCATATCGCGTGGAGCATCGAGAACTGCCTTTGCTGTCTCAAGACCGATACCCTTGATTGATTCGATAATCCATTCGTCAATCTCGTCCTTGAATTCGTCGAGATAGATATCCTCGTTATTGTCTTCGTTGCCATCAAGTTCACGGAACACATCGATTGTGAAGTCTGTAAGCATTGAGGCGAGCTTAATGTTGTGACCATTCTTACCGATAGCGAGACTTACCTGGTCTGGCTTGAGATATACCTCTGCCTTCTTGTTCTCTTCATCCACTGTGATAGAAGTGATTTCAGCAGGACTGAGAGCACGAGTGATGAAGAGCTTGATGTTGCTTGTGTAGTTGATAACGTCGATGTTCTCGTTGCGGAGCTCACGAACGATACCGTGAATACGAGCACCCTTCACACCAACGCAGGCACCAACTGGGTCGATGCGTTCGTTGTAGCTCTCAACAGCAATCTTAGCACGCTCGCCAGGGATACGAGCAATCTTGTGTACTGTGATGAGACCATCGTGAATTTCTGGCACTTCATTCTCGAGCAAGCGCTGGAGGAATGTAGGAGCAGTACGAGAAAGGATAATCTTTGGGTTGTTGTTGAGGTTGTCAACGCGGAGCACCACTGCACGAACTGCCTCGCCCTTGCGGAAGTAGTCTGTAGGAATCTGCTCTGACTTTGGAAGAAGGAGTTCGTTGTTCTCATCATCGAGGAGAAGCACCTCACGCTTCCAAACCTGATAAACCTCACCGCTAACGATAGTGCCTACCTTGTCAACATACTTGTTGTAGAGGTTGTCGTGTTCAAGGTCGAGAATCTTGCTTGCCATAGTCTGGCGGAGTGTAAGGATAGCACGACGACCGAAGTCTGCGAAGTTAATCTTCTCTGCCACATCCTCACCAACCTCATAGTCAGCATCAATCTTCTGTGCTTCTGAAAGGCTGATTTCCGAGTTCTCGTTTTCTACCTCACCATCTGCCACAACCACACGGTTACGATAGATTTCGAAGTCTCCCTTGTCTGGGTTAACAATCACGTCGAAGTTCTCATCGCTACCGAATGTCTTCTGGAGCACACTGCGGAAGCTGTCTTCGAGTACACTAACCAATGTTGTACGGTCAATGTTCTTGGTTTCCTTGAATTCCTTAAAGGTATCAATCAAGCTTACCTGTTCTACATTTTTCTTT
The DNA here is from genome assembly GCA_937893145.1 of uncultured Prevotellaceae bacterium. Taxonomy (GTDB): domain Bacteria; phylum Bacteroidota; class Bacteroidia; order Bacteroidales; family Bacteroidaceae; genus Minthosoma. The sequence continues at coordinate 1,901 of CALBJW010000194.1, forward strand.
GTTGCCATTTATATTGTTTTTTTGAGTTTTTTTGAGTTTCTGGCAGCGTAGTTACGTTGTTACGTTGTTACGTAATGACGTAATTACGTGATTACGCTGCTAATTACGATGCTGATTTTTCCTTACTTGAAGTCGATGATGCTCTTCACCCACTTCACCTCATCATACTTGAAAGGCTTCTCGACCTCAACCATCTGAGGGCGCTTCTTGCCTTCTATCTTCTGCTTTTCTGTTACTACAACCACAAAGCCCTCTTCGTTGGCATCCTTCAGGTAGCCCTCCATCTTCTTGCCGTCGGCAGTGAGGAGTTCCACATCGTAACCAATGCTATTGATGTACTGCTGAAGCACCTTGAATGGCTGTCCGATACCAGCCGAACCGACCTCGAGTTCATAGTCCTCAACCTCACGGTCCAACTGTCCCTCGATAAACTTGCTGAGTTCGCAACAGTCTTCAATCCATACACCGTCCTTGTGGTCTATCTCCACAGTGATTTTGTTTTGGTCATCAATGCTGAGGTCAACGAGGAAATACTCCTTGTCGTTCAACCATTCAGCCACCAAACCGTTCACTTTGTTCTTGTCAATCATGTTAATATGTTTAATGATTTATCTTTGTTTTATGACATAAGAAAGAGGGAACTTTTCAGTCCCCTCTAATTTCTTCGCTGCAAAATTACTACTTTTCTTATAAATGACAAAACATTTTCAATAAATATTCATTTTTTTATGCTCTTTACTACACATTATAATATAAAATTAGTATTTTTTCTCCTTTTTAAACTATTTCCCGCCTCTTTTATCTAAGTTTTCAAATAATAATATCTACATTTGCACCCGAAAAAACTATAACACCGTCCCTAATGCAATCAGCAGACCAAGAAATTTACTCTTTGCTCATGCAGATGCGTCCCATCACGCTCGAGCAAATGGCAGATATACGACTGATGAATCGCCTCGACACCAAATATGTCTGTTCTAAGCAGCAGTTGGCGCAGCTACTCACACTCGTACAGGATAAGTATTATGTGCAGGAAACTCTGGAAAACCGTATCATTCCATACTGCACAACATACTACGACACCTCCGACCATCTCATGTACAACATGCACCACAACAAGCGGGCAAAACGCATGAAGGTTCGTGTCAGGACTTACGTTGCAAGCAGCGACACATTCCTTGAGGTGAAGAACAAGAACAATCACGGACGCACCAAGAAGAAGCGTATCTCGGTGCCTTCACAGGACGATTTCCGCACCACTGAGGGAGCTACCGAACTGGTGAAGCGCAAGACTGGACTCGACCTCAACACCCTCAACGCTGTGGTTCGCAACCATTTCGACCGTGTCACCCTTGTGAACAATGGCAAGACTGAGCGTCTCACCATCGACTTCAACATCCGTTTCCACAACATGGAGACTCTCGTTGACCACGATACGGACCAACTGGTCATCATCGAACTCAAGCGCGATGGCAACGTCTTCTCGCCTGTCACCAACCTCCTTCGCGACATCCATGTCCACCCTACGGGCTTCTCGAAGTGCTGCATAGGCATGGCGCTCACCGACATCTCGCTCAAGCGCAACAACTTCAAGCCTAAGCTTCGCAAGTTGCAGAAGATAAACGGTCGTGACTTCATCACCACACCTCTATAATCTATTCATTGTAAACAATTAAAACATAAACTATATGAACGCTATCAACGACTTTCTTGCAGTGCTTTCGAGCGATACATGCCGTATCCTCGACCTCATACTGCGCCTCATCATCAACACATTCTTCATCATCGTCATTGCACGTTGCTTCTATTTCCCTAAGGCACGCCGCAAGGACTTCTTCTTCACCTATGTCCTCGTAGGATTCTGTATCTTCATGCTCATCCACCTCATGGGCGATGCAAAGATAAAGACAGGTATCGCAATGGGTCTCTTCGCTATCTTCTGCATCATGCGCTACCGCACCGAGAGTGTGCCAATCCGTGAGATGACATACCTTTTCCTCATCATCTCGCTCGCAGCCATCAACGGTCTTGCATGGGCAGCCGACATCTCGCCTAAGCACCCTGAGTTTGCTGGTCCTCTCATGACGAGCATGGGCGAACTTATCCTCACCGACATCATCTTCGTCTTTGGCGTGTGGATTGCTGAAGCAGGTAAGTTTGTCAAGTCGCTCTCTTCTAAGTATGTGAAGTACGACAAGATAGACCTCATCAAGCCTGACCGCCGCGAGGAACTCATCGCCGACCTCAAGGAGCGCACTGGTCTCGACATCACAAACGTCAGCATCGGTTCCATCGACTTCCTCAAGGACATGGCTCTCATCAAGATTTACTACAATACTGATGAGGATGATGAAAGCACAAATAAAATGCCTAAGAGTTATGAGTAAAATGACCCTCCCCCTGCCCCTCCCATTAAAAGGGAGGGGAGTAGTTACCTTTGTATTGCTGCTATTCTGTTTGAGCGGAATGGCACAGGATGAGTTTGGTTTTGACCTTGGTGTGGTTACAGAGAAGAAGTTCAACAAGAGGTTGGACGGTGAACTCTCGGTGAATACCAGATTCCAGGATGTTCCGGAAAATACATACTTGGAACGTCTCGCATTTGGTGCTGGACTCGGATATAAGATTGTCAACACCAAGAAGTTTGACCTCAAGGCAAGTGCTGGTTTCGAGTACATCCGACAAGTGAAGCCTACAGAACAGGAATACACAAACAAGGGCAAACTGAAAGTGAATGAACGGGTGAGTTTCAACCGCACAAGAACATCTCTCGGACTCGGTGCTTCCTTCAAACCAAACAAGCGATGGACCTTCTCGCTCAAGGAGGCTGTGCAGTACAACCACTACTCGTCCTACACAAGACAGGTACTCAAGTTTGACAAGAAGATGAAGGACGGAGAAGTCTATTACGACTACGATGAGAACCTTTTGTGGGACGAAAACTACGAGAATGCTGACGACTTCGAGGAGAAGACCATCGCAGCAAAGGACCGTTTCATCCTTCGCAACAAACTCACCATCAAGTACGACATTCGCCGCTCCATCTTCAGTCCTTACGCATCAGTCGATTACGGTTGCGGTCTCAACTACTCAACCAACAAGTGGAAATTTACCGCTGGTACTGAAATCGAGTTTAGCAAGAAGCACAACATGGATGTCTTCTACCGCTATCAGACCGAGGATGACGACGACGAACCAAACGGTCATCTCATCGGCATCAGCTACATTATGAAATTCTAAAAACACATTACAATGAAGAAATTATTCACTCTCATAGCACTTGCCATCAGCACTTCAGCATTCGCTGATGACTTCTCGCTCTACTACGACCGCACTTCTGGAGAAAAGAACACAGAGGTAAGCGCAGTGTCAAACCTCCAGAAGATTATCTTCGACCACAACGGCAACATGATTGTCTGCAAGAAGGACGGTTCGAGCGAGACCATCGACATCACATCCGTATCGCGCATCTTCTTCGCCACACCAACTGCGGTGGACATCAAGAAGATAGAGAAAGCAGAGAAGGCAGAGAAAGTAGAGAACGTCTATGACCTCACAGGTCGCAAGGTTGATGCTTCGAAGACACTCACTCCTGGCATTTACATCATTAACGGACAGAAAACTATCATCAAGTAAGCCTCATGAAAAAGATTCTCTCAACAATACTTCTGCTCCTTTCCGCAGTAGTGGCATCAGCCCAGACTATCTACATCTGCAAGGACGGCAACTACACCACTTGCGAACTGAGCGAATACCTCGAAATCAATCCTGCTGAGGCAGACTCCATCACTTTCCAGGAACCTCAGTTCGGAGCGCCAACCGTTAAAATCCAGTTCTGGTACGACCATGTGGATGTCAACATTCCTAACTGGGCAACCAACATCACAGCTACAGTCAACGGCACAGATGTCATCATCGACAACACCCAGACAAGTGGCGACGAGACCACATATATCGTCTCTGGTGATTGCGGCGACGGTTCCCTGCGCATCAACGGCTCGTACAAGATGACTGTCTGTCTCGAAGGACTCACCCTCTCAAGCAGCAAGAACGCAGCCATCGATATCCAGTGTGGTAAGCGTACCGACCTCATCTTGAACAAGAGCTTTGCCAATATCCTCTCTACCCTTCCTGGCAGCACAGGCAAGGCAGCCCTCTACTGCAAGGGACACATGGAGATAAAGGGCGAAGGCGGCTCCCTCACCGTCAAGAGCAGCACCAACCACGGCATTGCCACAAAGGAATATCTCGAAGTGAAGGACAACTGCAACATCCGCATCGAATCCGCATCCAACGATGCCATCCACGTAGGTCAGTACTTCAAGATGAACGCAGGCGAAGTGTGGATTGACCAGGCTGTCATGGGCGATGGCATCCAGGTAGAAGCCACTACAAACCCACTCGACGAGAACAACGGACAGATGATCATCAAGGATGGTCGTATCGTAGCCACCATCTCGAACCAGGACTGCAAGGCAATGAAGGCAGACTCCGACATCTCCATCACAGGAGGCGAAATTGTCCTCTATGCCAACGGCAATGGTTCGCGTGGCATCCAGACCGATGGCAACATGCTCATCGACCAGGCAGAAGGCAAACTCACCACCATCTCCATCTCAGCAGCAGGCGACAAGTGTACCCTCCCAGAGTGCATCGCCGACCCACACAAGTGTACCGGCATCAAGGTGGATGGCAACCTCACCATCAACAACGGTACAGTCACTGTCAGCAACACCGGCAAGAAATCCAAAGGCATCAAGGTAGGAGGCATCTACACCGCAAATGGAGGCACCGTAAATGCCGTAGTAGAAGCACCAAACCTATAACATACTCCTACTGATCTAAAACTCAAACGAAAGCGCAGCATTCAAATGACCTCAAATGGATGCACAAAAAAAACAAGCAGGACCCGAATCATCGAGTCCTGCTTCGTGTTATTATGAACAAAAGTATTACTGAAATAAGATACAAGAAGATTGATTTTAAGGTTAGTACGAACATTATGGATAATGTTCTAAACGGAAAGAAATTAATAGAAATTAAAAGAAATTTTATCCAGAAATTATATTTTTTTATGGTCAAGAATTTGAGAATTAGAGAATTTTGCCTCCGGTTATTGATTGGATTAATAAGAATTCTCAAAGCTTTGCTTTGGAAACCATCCGGTAGGCTATCCATGCAGAAGGCATGAAAAATCTCATCAAATCAAGTGATACTCGAATGGCAAAAATTAACTTCCCTTCGGTCGTTGAGCTAAAGGTTCCCAAATTCTCAAATTCTTGACCATAAAAATATAATTTCTGAACAAAATTTCTTTTAATTCTTTTTAATTTCTTTCAGTCCAGAAAAGCACCCGAGCTTTTCGTGTCAAGCAAAGAGTGAGAGCTACTCTTGCACCAAGGCGGTAGCAAATTTTTCACTCTTCACTCTTCACTTTTCACTCCAGGCATACGGGGCGTTTAGCCGCCGTATGCCTGTGCCTTTGCCTCAGCAGCATCCTTCTTGGTCATCACAAGGTTGAACTGTGCGAGTCCCTTGAGGTTGCGGAGGTAGATAGATGGCTGCCACTTGATGCGAACCTTAGTGATGTTCGCACTGGCGATGAAGGTGTCAACCTCCGAAGCACCACGACTGGAGAGGGCGCAAGAGAACTTGCCGAG
>CALBJW010000195.1 GCA_937893145.1 uncultured Prevotellaceae bacterium
AGCCCCTACTTGAGCTTAGCAATGATAGTCTCGTCTCCAACTGTTGCCTGGTTCAACTTAACCAACACCTCAGTACCAAGAGGGAGATATACATCCACACGGCTACCAAACTTGATGAATCCCATGTGTTCATCGATGAAGCACTCTTCACCTTCCTTAGAATATGTAACGATACGACGAGCCATAGCACCAGCAATCTGACGTGCCATAACCTCCTGTCCGTGTGGAGTACGAATGACAATCATCGAACGCTCATTCTCCGTGCTTGCCTTAGGCAACCAAGCCTGCATGAAGTTTCCGCTCTGATGACCAACCTTCACGATTGTACCCTCACAAGGAATCCAGTTGGCATGAACATTCAACGGACTCATGAAGATACTTACCATAATACGCTTATCGTGGAAATACTCAGTCTCTTCCACTTCCTCTATCACCACCACTCTACCATCTGCAGGAGCCACAACAGTTCGAGTTGTAGGACCCAAGAACATACGAATAGGACAGCGGAAGAAATTCACGACACTACCATATACTGTCAATATAGCAGCAATGATGATATAAGAGAACCATCCGAGCACACTGCGCAACTCCCATGCTCCAAGAACAAGAAGAGCCACTACCACACCACCCAGAATAAGGGTAGTTGTACCTTCATGATGGAATCTGATTTTATTTCTGCGATTATTATGTATTAAAGGTTTTTCTGAAGACATTGTTCTGGTTAAATTGAATTATTGGATGCAAAGTTAGTGCTTTTGTAAAGAAAAAACAATTTTTTTCACAAAAATCTTTGCACATTCCAATAAAAACACCTACCTTTGCACTCGCATTCGCAAAGAGGGTGTCCACGCAAGGCACTTTTCCCACTGCGAGATGCTACCAGGATTGTGCTATGGTGTAATGGCAGCACTAGGGTTTTTGGTTCCCTCAGTCCAAGTTCGAATCTTGGTAGCACAACCCCCCAAATGCAACGCTCCCAAAGCGTCCCGGACTTGTAGCTCAGTTGGTTAGAGCAACAGACTCATAATCTGGAGGTCCTTGGTTCAAGCCCAAGCTGGTCCACAAAGAAGCAACCAGAAAAAGGTTGCTTCTATTGTTTTTTACACCTTTGCTATCAACATGAGTATTCTTTCTTCTTCGAGGGCAATAGCTTTCGCTTGCACATTACTTATATGCTTTCAAATTCATGCCCAGAGTAGGCATGCCTTGCTGGTAGGCATATCAAATATGCCCACCGGGTCGGGTTGGGCAAATATACATGGTGCAAATGACATCAGTCTGCTGATGCAGGTACTTCCACCCGACACAAGGACTGCGGTACTGACGGATGCCAATGCCACATACGCCAACATCTTACATCAACTCAATCAGATTACAGAGAGGGCAAAAAAAGGTGATATCGTTTACATTCATTTCTCTGGTCACGGACAACCATTTGAAGACATGAATGGAGATGAAGAAGACGGATGGGACGAATCGTTTGTGCCATACGATGCAAAGCAATACTACGAGAAGGGAGTTTACGAGGGCGAACGACATTTAGTAGATGATATGCTAAACAAATACCTGACGAGAATAAGAACAAGGATTGGACCTGGGGGCATGGTATATGTAGTCATCGACGCTTGCCATTCTGGAGGAGAATACAGAAATGACGAGGAGGAATCAGCAGATAGCGTCAATGATGGAAATACCCATGACATACCAGAATACGAGAGAGGTATCAATGTCGGATTCAGCAAGGACAAAGTATATGTTGCACCCATGGACAACCGCACACATTATTATGTTGACTCCAACAATGTAATGTCGCCGATTGTCGTACTTGAAGCATGTATGGCAGGACAAAAGAATTGTGAAATCATGCATGGCGGCATTTATTATGGGGCCCTGTCTTACTCTGTAGCCACCACTTTGCGCTACTGGCAACTCAGCACCAACAAAGGCTGGGTACGAGAAGTGGAAAAGACAATGAGAGAGGTCTTGCCCAAATGGAGCACACAAAAAATGGTAGTTGAGGAAAGCAGATGAGATTGAAGATAAACAGGTTCTTCGTGTTGATAGCATTGATAGCATTACCCATTCATGGTATAAGCCAAACCCAAACAAGCAGCACCAGCTCACTCATACTGAAGGCAAACGATGATTATAAGAAGGGGGAGTATACGGAGTGTGTCAATATGCTGAAGGGCATAGTTCCATTGCTGCACGATCCTATCGAGATAGTTGCAGGCTACAATACCTATTTGCTATCATCATTAAGATGCGACACCCATCAAGCAGAGAAAGGATTAGAGCAGTTTGCCAATAGCGTGAGAAACGAGCTGCTGCCCAATATCTATCAGACCAAAACAGAATACGAACGCCAGTTGCTCTGGCAAATGACAGCACTATCGCTGCACCAATATGCCATGAGCATAGCACTATGTTCAGAGTCTGCCGACACAAAGAGGCTTGCATACAAATTGGTGCAAGTGGCAAAGAATCTTGAAATCGAAGCAGACCAGTACGCCCGAACCGTGATGGCAAAGGGCAGTCAGGCAAACGCCGACCTCATCAGTCGATACGACACCATGAAAGATTCCCTATATTTTACAGATGTAGAGGCAGTATTAGACAGCATGGCCATGGGCATAGAGATGAGCAAGATGGCAATAAACGAACAGATCCCGATACATGAAGTATTCGACAATGTTTCCAATTATGAACAAGTGCGAAACTCCCTGCCACCGAACTGCACTATGGTGGAATACTGCATATACAGAGCCTTGGCTGGCGAAGACAGATATGGCGCCTTCATCTTCGACAGCAATAGCGATATGCCGATAGCAGTGGATGTGTGTTCTGCCGATGATGTTGACCAACTCATCACTAAAGAAAAGAGCAACATAATCGAACTATACAATTCCAATTCGCTATACCTTTGCCTATTGGCAAACATACGGCCCTACATCAAGCACCCCCACCTCATACTCTGCCCTGTAGGCAGATTGGAGCATTTCAATTTTTCCGCTTTTGGCATAGATGACAAGCGAATGATGGATACCTATAAGTTGTCGAGAGCAACAAACGGGCATCGCTATGCTGTGGCGAGGCTGAGAAGCGCACCTAACCTTGAATCTGCCATTCTGTATGGCGGCATAGCTTATTCCGACGAGCAGGCAAAGCAAGCAAAAGCAGCATCCAAGCATTTCAAATTCACCGACGAAGAGCGCTCCCCTCGTGGCACATTGAGCTATCTTCAATACTCCAACTATGAGATTGATGCCATACGCGAAATAATGAGAAAGAACAAGATACAATGCAAGCTGCTTAGCGGCAAGGCGGCAACCACAGAAACCTTCAAGGGCATCAGCAGCCGTTCACCATCCGTCCTTCATATTGCTACACACGGATTCTGCATAAAAGACGACAAGAAGCCATTCTATAGTTTGTATGAAGAGGGTAAGTTGCTCTACTCAGGGCTATACTTCGCCAGTTCTCAAAATCAAAATCGCAACACATCCAACATAAAGGGTGGTGTCCTAACATCATACGAAATCAGCCACATAGACCTCACTAACACCCAACTTGTTGTTCTCTCAGCCTGCGACACAGCAGATGGAATCACTAACAACATAGAAGGGCTTTACGGACTTCAATACGCATTCCGCAGAGCTGGCGCAGGAGCAATGCTGCTTAACCTGTGGAGGGTGAACGATGCCATTTCCTACCTATTCATGCGTGAATTTTACCGTTCGCTATTCGACTGTCATGATATTGACAAGGCATATACCGATGCCATACAAGTAGTTAAGGTGCAGTATAGCGACCCTTATTCATGGGCAGGTTTCGTTTTGATTCACAACTAAAAAATAGCGTAAAGCAATGATAATAAATAGCACTATAGAAACCGAAAGATCACTTGCAAAAAGATTCGAAGAGATCAGGCACAAGACCATCCCCTTTCTTCGTTATCGGTATGGCTGGGGACTGCGAGACGAAGATCTGGAAGACATATTCAGAGACTCATGCATTGTTGTATATAAAAATGCAAAGGCTGGCAAACTGGACAAGATGTCCTCTACCTTATCCACCTATCAGACACGCATCTGCATCAATCTGGCAGGCAAACTGATTGAGCGCAGGCGAAGGGGCATGAAAGTGGTTCCACTTACTGACAGTGCCGACGAACTGCAAGAATCAAGAGTACTGTCAATGGACAAAGTCTCGTTTCTCTCCAATGCTGTGACAGAAAGTGAATGTGACGACGACGAGGCTGTGTATCAAGTGCGAGAGGTTCTGAATAAGATTGGCGAAAAGTGCAAACATATACTGATGGGCATGTACGCTGACCATTTCAGCGGGGAAGTGATTGCAGCACAGTTAGGATACACAAACTCCGACACTGTAAAAGCAACTGCTTATCGCTGCAAGAAGAAATTTAGAGATATGTTTACAAATGTGCACCATGCGCCACAGATGAAAAAGTGAACCTTTAGCACAGCTCGTCGAGCGAATGCGAGATAATGATATTAACATGAAAGAACAAGACAACGAAAAGATAAAAAGAATTGACGCCCTCATCGACCGCTTCATACATAGCGAAATGTCGGAAGAGGAAGAAGCCGAGTTCATGGCAGAAGTAAAAGCAGATGCAGAACTAAGTGAATATGCACGAACCTCCATGCTGCTTATCAAAGGCGTGCAGAAGGTAGCCGAGGAGGATGACGCTGAAATGCTGCGAATGCTGAAAGACACTACACTTCGCGATGCATATTCTGCTTCAGGAAAGAAATATCCAAGCTACCGCACAGCTCGCTTCTGGCAGAGCACAGCAGCCATTGGAGCTGCAGCTTGTCTCTGCCTTTTCTTCACGAGTCGGTACATAACAGAGCTTCGCATCAACGAGACCATCCTCAATGTGGAACTCCCCACTACACTGTATGAACGAGGTACAGAAGAAGCTTTAGACTTCACCGTCATCGCGGAGAACATAAACGACAAGAAGTTTCTTACTTCCACCATCGTACTGCTTGAAAACATGTATCAAGAGAGTCTTACCCCATCAGCTGCCGACACACAGACACAAGCCGTAGTGGGTTGGTATCTCATCAAGGCATACATTGCTGTTGGCAAAAAAGACGAATGTATCCCTATCCTCGAACAGCTTATAAAGAATAATGATCGCGACACCGATGCAAAAACACTGCTAAAGAAAATTAAGAAATAAAAGAATTAAAAGTTAAAAGTTAAAAGTTAGCGTACGGCAATCTATTTTAGATTATCCACTAAATTTTAACTTTTAACTTTTAATTTTATCGGAATGCCACACGCTAAATTTTAACTTTTAATTTTTAATTTAATTTGTTTACCTTTTCGTTCATCAGAGTATTAAGAGCCATTCATGAAGAAAATAAACGAAACAATGAACGAAAACAACATCATCTATTTCAGCACGCGCGACGAACTTACACGCGTCAATCTTGCCGAGGTAATATACTTTGAATCAAATGGTAACTATATCAGAATGGTTTCTGTGAGTAATATAGTAACAAACCTACTGACAAGCATGACCAGCCTTGCAGAGGTGTTCAATGCCATGAAAAGCCTGCAATTTATAAGGGTTGGCAAGAGCCACTATATAAATAAGGAGTATTTGTACAAGATAAACATTCTTCGCAAGCAATTACTTTTGCGTGGTCTACCCGGCCAGCCTCTTATCCCCATACCTGTATCAAAGGAATCGTTACGAGAGTTGAAACAAAAAATAAGTTCCGAGCCTCACGTCCTCATCGAAGAATTCAAACCAAACAACGGCAAGATGCAGGTCTTTTATGAAAAGCGATAATACATAAAGTATTTACGGCGACACATAAAGTATAGAAACATTTGTATTTTCCAAGTGAAACTAAATTCCTACATTTGCATGTTAAGGAAAATTGTCAATTCAATTTAAATAAAAAATACAATGGTAACGAAAAGAATCACATCTCTATTTTTTACATTATGGATTAGTTCCATCTGTTTTGCCAAGTCATCTCTCTCTAATTGTGAAAGAGATATTGTTGGTGGGGCAACAGCGAAGGAGGAATATTACTTGGTAGAAGAGTCTGCAATGGTAGATAAAAATAATGATGCAACAAAAGATGCACGCAAGGAAGCAAAGCGTTTTAAGAAAGAGGGGTGGCAAACTGCTCCTGGTGCACTTCCAATGGAGAAACAGTTGGAGAAATCTTATATCATACAAGAAGAGTACGATGACAACATGTTTCCAAAGTATGTTATGGGTGAAGCAATGAGCATTGGTGAGAACTATGACGCTGCCAAGATGCAAGCCCTTGAACTTGCCAAGCAGAATTTGGCTGGTCAGATTCAGACAGAGGTAACAGCTCTCATCGAAAACACAGTAGCCAACAAACAATTAGAACCAGAGGATGCTGCCAGTGTAGTACAAAGTATTAGTGCTGGAAAGAATCTGATTTCTCAGAGCATAGGTCGTGTAATACCTGTCGTGGAATTATATCGTACTGTTAGTAATAAAAACAAGGAAGTTCTGGTTAGAATTGCATACAACTCAGAGATGGCAAAGGCTGCTGCAAAAAAAGCGATTCAAGAAGAACTGGAAAAGAAAGGAGAAGAATTACACGAAAAACTTGATGAACTTCTTGGCTGGTAGTAAGATATATGCAATTTCTTTATCTCATACTGATGTGTTTGTTCCCCATTCAACTTTTTGCGCAAAAGACAAAGAAGGTGGAAGGGGAATACACCTATCGTGCTCCAGGAAATGTTACTATAGAACATGCTAAGTACATAGCATTGGAACGCGCTCAGATTGAAGCCATAGCCAACACATTCGGCACCAATATCGCTCAACACAACTTAACAAGAGTAAGCAATTCGGAAGGACAAAGTAATGTTAATTTTCTTAGTCTATCATCAAGCGATGTGAAAGGAGAATGGATAGAAACGATTGGTGTTCCCATTTACGATATTAGTTACGAGCAAGATATGCTCATTGTAAATTGTAAAGTGAAAGGAGTTGTGCGTGAAATTATCACAGCAGACATTGATATAAAAGCAAAAGTTCTTCGCAATGGTACGGAAGATAGATTTGAAGCATCTGAGTTCCGTTCGGGAGATTACTTATATTTATCATTTCAGAGTCCTGTAGATGGCTTTTTAGCAGTTTACCTTGTTGATGAAAATAAAGCATACTGCCTATTGCCCTATCGTAATCAGGCAGAGGGCATATATGAAGTAAAGGCGAATACTGCATACACTTTTTTCTCCGAATCATTAGCACCTGCTGCAGAACGGTACTTTGTGGATGAATATGAACTGACATGTCAAAAAGATAATGAAACGAATCACATATACCTACTGTTTTCTCCCATACAGTTCATAAAGGCTAATGATGAAAATACGGGGGATTCGCTGCCGAGGGAATTGACTTGGGAAGCATTTCAAAAATGGTATTCAAAACAAAAGCAATTAAACTATAATTTTTATTCAAAACACTATTTATTAACAATTAAACATTAAACTAAATGAAAAAAACTTTGAACTTTATTGTTCTTTTTATGTTAGTTGCCATAAGTGCAACTGCAAAGAGCGTTAACACCAGTTACCGTAGCGCTTTGATTTTTGCTTATTCTCAAGCAAACAGTATTTACGAAGATGACAATCTCAAGTTGGAGATTTATGATGAGAAGTTGTGGGCTACCAACAAGACTAACAAGACCATCTTCATTGATTATTCTCAGTGTTTCCTTAGCCACAATGGTTCATCTTTCCCTATGTTTGATAAAAAGCAAAATGAAAAAAATGCATCAAAAAAGGGTGTTGCTTCTTCTGTTGAGGAATTCCTTACCATCGCACCAGCCACAGGCTCTAAGCAGAACGAGACATTTATCTGCAATATGGCTACAGGTATATATGGAAAATACACTACTTCCGAAACTCCACACGGTGAATTCTCCGAATATGACAAGCGTTTCTTCCAGTTAATCGGTAGCATGATTGAAGAATCGCAGAAGGCTGACAAGAAAGGCAAAGAGTGTGTAGGCTCTGTCAGTCGTCATCTGACAGAAGACGAAAGCGTTAATAATATTGGTGCTTCAATCGCATACGCTTTCAACAAGAGATCGGAAAACTGGCAGAGTGTCACTATTTCTACATGGGTTAGTGATGTCATATTTGCTCCATTCTATGTAGAAATGCCTCAGGATTTAAAGAAAAAGGACATGAAAGGTTTTGGCATAAAGGAAACTGCACCTGCCAAGATTCATGTCAAGGCGAATACTCCTTTCGAATTTGACGAAGACAAGACTCCTTTGGTAGTATGCGACTGGGAGGGCAATTTCAAGAAAGGCACATTCAATCTGCATTCTACCTACATTTCAAAGACCAAGAATGTGGCAGCAGCTCTTCTGTTGGCAGGTTTAACTTATGGTACATCAATGGCGTTAATTAAGGAAGATGTATATAAGAGAGTCACTGTCTTTGATGGGGCACAGGCTGATTGGGGTAAGATGACTTATGTAAAAGCCATTAATCTTACAAACCAGAAATAATACTTAATAATCAGGCTCGCCAGCACTCGTATGTAAAAAAATGGTGCTGGCGAGTCGCTTTTCTTTTCTGTTATGCGTACATTCTTTATTTCATCATTATTACTGATTGCATTTTCCGTAAAATGTTTGCCTCAGTCTTTGACTCAAAATTGTGTATATGCATTAGAACATATAGAAGCAGGGTATGTACAATATGGAGTTGAAGAATTAAGAAAAATGGCAAACGCCAATAGTATGCATGCACAATATTTTTTGGCTCTGTGCTATGAATGTGGCATCGGTGTCGGGCAAGACCAGATGTCAGCTTTTAAGTTCTGCCGAAAAGCTGCAGAAAGAGGACTGCCTGATGCTATATATAGGATGGCATTATATTATAGGAATGGGGTTGCTGTCCAGATGGATACAGAAAAGTACAATGAATGGATAAATCGTTTTAATGCGAAAGGCGGGAAACTGCTTTTACCCGATTTTGCGGCAATTTACAATACAGGGCTGACACATCCTGAGAATTATATGTTAGATCCAAATGGGGGGGCTATGAAAGCTGGGGGCAATAATGTCAACTCAAATAGCACTATAAATTCTAACAATCAAACTATAAACAACATTACTATTATTCAATCAGCACCAACAGTAGTTGCTTCCACAGAAGTACAAACACCGACTATGCCTCAACCCGTCAGGCACAAATCAGATGTTGATACTGAAATACCATTAAGTCCTCAAAATAACAATAATGCCTTCGTACTAATTATTGCTAATGAGAATTATCAGGAAGTGGAAAAAGTGCCAAATGCGCTTAATGACGGAGAAGTGTTTTCGGAATATTGCCATTGTGCATTAGGAATACCATCGTCCAATATAGTATTATTAAAAGATGCCACATATAATAATATGAAGAGAGAGATCGGCAAGTTGTCTCAAATAGTAAATGCATATAATGGAACCGCAAAAATAATCTTCTACTATGCAGGTCATGGTATTCCAGACGAAAGTACAAGGGATGCGGTCCTATTGCCAGTGGATGGATATGGTTCTGATATAACGACGGGCTACAGCTTGTCTGAAATATACTCTGGCATTGGAAAGATGCCAGCAGAGCAGATAGTGATACTGTTAGATGCTTGTTTCTCTGGCTCATTGCGTGGTGAAGGTATGCTCACATCAGCACGCGGGGTAGCAATAAAGGCTAAGCCTAATAAGGCTGAAGGGAATATGGTTGTCATCTCTGCAGCACAGGGAGATGAGACGGCATATTCATATCAAGAAAAGGGGCACGGGTTGTTTACATACTTCCTTCTTAAAAAATTGAAAGATTCGAAAGGAAGTGTACCGCTTGGTGAACTCGCAACATACATAAAAGACAATGTCAGCAAGAAATCAATAGTTATAAATGGCAAATCGCAAACACCAAGTGTTAACCCATCGGCATCTATTGGCGAGAGTTGGAAGACTTGGACATTAAAATGAGCAGAACGATGAAGAGATGTTTTCTATCTATTGTTTTACTTCTCCTTTGTTTGTTATCTCACGCACAAGTAGATGAGTTCAAAAAGGCTTACGACGCATTCAAGGGGCAAGCAGAAAAGGAATACTCGGACTTCCGAGACAGGGCAAACAGGGAATATGCCGATTTCCTGCGTCATGCATGGCAGAATCACAAGACTCTCCCTGCCAGACCAAGACCGATAGAAAAGGATGTTACCCCAATTGTGATAAGAGATGAGAACAAGAAACGACCAGTAGAAGACACCCCCATAATTATAGATGAGCAGATAGACATACCATCTCCATCACCACAGCCCAAGCCCATCTGTCCTATCAGGGAACAGGAGGGAGATGAAACGCGCCATACCTTTGCCATCTATGGGACAAACATGTCTGTGCGCTTAACCCCAAAGCAGATATTCAGGATTACGAAGTTGGACAACGAAACCATCTCCACCCTGTGGGGGAAGTTGTCAGAAGCAGAATACAACAATGTTATCAGAGATTGCCTGGAATTGCGTATCAAACACCAGCTTTGCGATTGGGCATACTTGAGGATGCTCGATGAACTGTCTTCCTCCTTCCTTGGGGAGGGAACAAACGAGGCGGAGTTGTTCAAGGCATTTCTATATTGCCAGTCTGGCTATCAGATGAGGTTGGCAATGGCAACGGGGCATCTATATATGCTGTACGCAAGCCAACATTTCATTTTCGACAAACCCAGTTGGAAAATAGATGACACCCTCTACTATGCAGACCACTGCGATGCGGAACAGATACAGATATGTGGAGCATCGTTCCCACACGAACAAGCACTGTCGCTATTCGTACCGATGGAACAGAAACTGGGTTCACTCCCCACTTCTAAAAGAATCTTGCAAT
>CALBJW010000196.1 GCA_937893145.1 uncultured Prevotellaceae bacterium
AATAGAGTTTATTGATATAATCAAGAGTTCGTCCGTATGTACCTTGCGAACCACCACCCATCTTGCTGTAGATGTCAACAACATAGCGAGCTGTTTCCATCTTGGTGCCATTTGGAAAATGTACCCAGTTTCTATCTGCAAGTGTGGGAACCGTGGTAATGATTCCGCTCTGTGATATACCACCTTGGTCAGAAGCAAGGAATCCATTGCTCGAACCTGACGTTCCGCTTGTGCTGGAACCTGTACCTGTTGATGTGCTTCCTCCTGAGACGCTTCCGTCAACGCCAAAGAATTGTGGCAAAGCAAGGGAAAGGCAGACAAAGGTCAGAGCACTTCCTGCTGTCATGGAGATTCGCTTGGCTGTATTCTGAGGATTGGTCTGCATCGTGTAATACACCGCAACTGCACCCACAACGGCAATAATGGCTGCTATGGCATAGCACAAAGCACGCACATAGGGCATGTAGGTAACAACACCATCTGCTGCATCACTGATACCAGAGGTTCCAGTATCAGCGAATGCAACAGCGGTGGTCAGAATGCTTATGGCGAATAAGAATATCTTTTTCATCAGTTTGTTACTTTTAGAGATTAAGTTGGCTAAGAATTTGTTCCCTGGTCTGCTCGATGGCGTTATGGTATACTTCCATCTGCTTTGGGAAGTATTCTTCAAGCCATTCGTCTTTTTCGATGTTGTCGTTTATGAACTTTATAGCGAGCTGTCTGTCTATCTCAATGGCTGCTTCTCCCTTCTCAGAGTTGTTGAACCATGCCTTTGTCCACCATCGGATGCCTGAACGGTCTGGATAGACGCTGACAATTCTCGGTATGTCGAAACTCTGAATGTCGAAGTCAAGTTCTGCCAGTGGATCAATGAGTCCGCTACTGGCTATTGCCCTGTCTTGTGCTTTTTTTTTTCGAGCGCACTCATGGATGACAGGAATATCTGATGACGCAGAGCCATGTAGTTGAGGAAGTCACCAATCAGAAGATTCTGAACCTTCTCTGCCAAGGGTAGGCTTCTTGCTCCCATACCAAGAGGATTAGCCATGCTTGGCAAGGTCTCGTAGAAGTAGTTCTTCGTGTGCTGGGGCAGCGATCGTTACAAACAGAGCACTGTTCCTGAGGAAGCCAAGAGTGCAGACATCGTGAAGATGTTTCTCAATGCCTGTTCAGTATGCTCAGGAACCATATACAAGCCTTCCTGCATATCTGAGAGGTACGTGGGAAGGAATCGCATCATGAGATCTTCTATTTCCCTCTGGTCTTTGTCATAGATGGTGTGTACGTCCATGTCGATGGTTACGAACTCTGGCATACCGACCTTGCCTTGCTTCTCGACGGCTTTGAGATTACCGTATAGCATAGTAAGGAACTCCAGAGGGTTCAACTCCTGACCCTTGAACTTTACCTCAATATGTAGCAGATTGGCAGAAACAGCTACAACCTGACCAGCCTTTACTGCCTGTCCGTAGTTGACGAAGACATTACTGAGGTGTCCATAATTGACCTCATAATCACCGTAGCGGATAATCTGGTAGATGCCATGAACGGAGTCATTGCCCATACCTGTGACCTTGCCGGTGGCTATGGCAGAAAGCATATAGTGAGGGGCGTTGAAGTCAACTCCATGATGGAAAAAGACTTCTCCAGTCTTGGGATGCTTCTGCTTTCCGTAGCCAAGTTTCATCTCCACATCTTTGTCTCGCTCCTCAAATGGCATACAGTAGCCACTATCTGAATGGAGCATCATATCTTGCGTGAATTGCATAATGTTATATCTTTGTTATATAGTTATTTATCGTCGCATTCCTCCACCATTACTTTGTGCTTGTTCTGGTGTTGTCTGTGCAAGCTGTGGCTGTGCCTGACGCTGACCTCCGAGCACCTGGCTCATATTGGCATTGTTGCCAATCATCATCATTCCAAGAACTGCTCCTGCAATCTTGCCGAGCCATCCGAATCGACCGAAAACTAGTAGAGCACTCACAACCAAACCGACAAGACTGAGTCCTGAGACATTGCCTTGACCGAGGTTGCTGAAGAAGTTGCCAAACATATCTCCACCGTTGCCAGAGAAGATGCCTCTGAGGAAGTTCGACATACCGCTCCACTTGCTATCTACATTGGTAATGGCGTTGCTTACGTTGTCAGAGAGGTTGCCTACTGACTCTTTCAGCTCCTTGACTCCATCAGCTACGCCTCCTATGGTATCACTGACCTTTTCCGTTGCTTCTTCACCAATGACAGCATCGCTGACAATGCCAACGACGCTTTTGTCTGTGGTGAGCTTCTGCCAACCAATGTATGCAGCTCCACCTCCAACTACAGCTGTCTTTGTTGCAGTACCCATGTTCCTGAGTGTAGTGGCAGGATGGATGATTGCCTTACCTGCTGAGCCTATTGTGGCTTTGGCGGCATTGCCTCCAAGCCTGAATGTTGCTTTCAAAAATGAGCCCCAACCCATTGCTTTATCTTTTTAGTGTTAATACTCTGTTATACTTTTGTTTATCTCTTGCCGTTTCGCTTCCAACGTTCCATACATTGCTGTGTAATAGATGCCTTATCTGCTCCTTCGCGAGCATTGTAATCTATCTCAGCCCAAACGTCTGCCAGTGAGGTGTATTTGACGGCTCTGGTCAGTCGCCTTAACTTTTGGTTCATTAGTTTAAGCTTCGGTCTGATGCCAAAGACTATCTCTATACGTTCCTTCTCAGTCATCTTGGTATCGGAGAGGCAGACTTGCCTGACATCATTCACAATATCCACACTGTTCATGATGATCTCCCGATAAATCTTATTCCTGTTGGAAGAGAGTGCTACTGCCAAGGCATTACTTGGATGAGCACTGAGCTGATCTGAGAACGAACCGAGGTTCTCAACCATCTTATCTATCTCATGATAGAAACCGTAAATCTGAGCTGCATAGGCTATGATGCTATGGAACTGGTCGAGATAGTTATTGAACTCCTTTTGAAGGTTGGTAGTTCCTTCGACCTCTTCCTTTATCCAGATGTGACCTGTTGTTTCAAGCAGCATCATGGCTTCCTGTTGCTTTAACTCTTTCTTCGCTTTGTCCGTATAGAGAAGGATCATTCCTGCAAGCGTTGGGTCTTGTCCCTGGGCATGAAGGAATCCTGATTTACAGAAGGGAAGTGATAAGACCAGAGTCAATATGAGAAGAATACGCTTCATACTCTATAACTGATTTATGGTGTTACTAAACTCGCACATCTACGCCATCTGCCCATTGCCTGATTCGCTATCTCGCCATTACTTCTGTCAATCATTCCTGCAGTGACATTCTGCCACATATCTGCCATTGTGTAGATTTTAATACTTAGACAGAGGCGAGTCAGTTTTTTGTTGAAGGCATCAAGTCTGTCATTGAGTGCCCAAAGAGTCTTGCTTCGCTCTGCTCCAGTAAGCATATTCTCGTTTCCTCCCTTCGCAACGGCATCCTTCAATGTGGTATACACCGTGATGAGTTCTGTTGCTGTCTCGATATATAGGTTATTGAGACTGGCAGTTGCAACGATTCCTTGTGGGTTCTGAGCGATGGCTTTCTTCAGATTACAGAGGTTGATGAAGAGTCTTACCCCATCATCATAGAGTGATGTACATGCCTTCAACGTGGAAGCATAGCCTTCTGCAGTCTTCAGATATGAGTTGTACTTGCGTTCCCACTCATGAATCTTGGTGAACTCTGCGGCTATGGTGTTCTGGAAGAGGGCAGTCTTCTGCTGATCCGTTATCTGATGCTTGATTTGGGCATTGATAAGCTCGTTACCTTCTGCCAATGCAACATATTCCAAAGGGTTGCTTGATGCTATCTGTGCATGACTCTTTCCTGCAAACAGGAAAAGAGCAAGGGCTATTGCAGCGACAATCATCCAACGGCTATCGTAGTTTCCGAAGCCATTGAAGTGTATTGTGGGTTTGTTAGCGGTTTGTGATTTCATATACTCCTTTCCTTAATTTATTGTATTCTACTCGTTCACGGATTAGAGCAACCACATCGAGACGTTCCTTGATACCGTATATGTCAAGCTTTGGATTAGTTCTGTCACCGCTGTAAATGCTGACTGTCTTTAACCCGAACATCTGTTCAAGAATGTCTCTGCTCTCACAGAAGTCAACGATACGGTATAGTTCTATGTAGTCACTTGTTCTTTTGAGTACTCCATGCTGGATAATCAGTTGTTCACTCGTGATGATGAATCTTAGTTTGCTGAGATATAGGCATCCATAGAGAACGATGGAGGCTGTAAACGCTCCAAGTATCATGAATGGTGTCTTGTAGGTGATGGAGTCATGACCGGCAACGAGGAACAATACCAGGGTGACAAGGCACATGAAGCCTTGCGATATGACAAACTGAGCCCAGTGTGGACGCAGAGTGATGATATTGAAACGTCTGATTTGTGGTTGCATAGTGTTATCTCCTGAATCCATGATGTTTTTCCTTCTCGTTTTCTTCGACCTCTTCCAGTTCCTCTACAGTCAAGTCAATACCGCTTTCATCATCAAAGGCTGTCTCAATAAGGTCAACAAGTGAATGCTGATCTTTGCCTAACAACTCATCATTGAAGTCCTTATAGCCCTCAGATGGTTCCTCTCTGATGATTTTTATATCTCGATTCTCAACTTTCGAGGCTATGTCCCTGAAGTTCTTTTCAAACTGCCTCCCTGCCATATCATTATCAAAACCTAAATGGAAGATGGCGTTTGGGGCATTCTTGATAAGACCATCCATCTGTCCGTAAGAGGGATTTCCTCCAGTAGAAACATAGACAGCTGATTTCAGGTGCTCTTTCTCCTTATTGTCGAGCTGGCTCTCTTTGGAAGTAAGCATCTGATAGAAAGCCATAGCATCGTAGGCACTCTCAAAGACGAAAACACGCTTTGCTTCGCTCAGAATAGTATTTCGTGGGCTTGTTATCCACATACCTTCACTGGCATTACTACCTCGTGCCATGCCTTTATATGATGTGCCGTCCTTCTGCTTCAAGCCTCTCTGCTCCAGTCCTACAATACCGATTTTATTGGGTATGTGCATCGGAAAAGACAGATTTGAGTATGTCTTGCCATTGCTTCCTTG
>CALBJW010000197.1 GCA_937893145.1 uncultured Prevotellaceae bacterium
CCGCCTCCTTTTAAGGGGAGCACTTTCAGAAGAAATTCCGAAAGTGCTCCTTTTTGTTATATGTCTTAATTAATTAGAGAGCAAGTTTATATATTTGCATGGTTGCTTCTGCATCAAGAGGAATGTAGCCAGGCATAATATCACCTTTCAGTTTATGAAGTCGAGTATTGAGAAGTTCTAAATCTGGTTTTGAGATTCCCAATTCTGCAAATGTTACTGGCATGTGGATGGTATGCTTGAACCAATTCTTTAGACAATCTGCACCTTTGTGTGCATCTTTTGATTCGTTACCTGAATCTTGTACATTGAAAACACGATGCGCAAGTTGAGCAATTTTGTGTGGGTTAATATCGGCTGCGTAATGAAGGAATGCAGGGAAGATTACTGCAAGTCCTGCACCATGAGTTACATCATATTCTGCGGATATCTCGTGTTCCATCGCATGGCTGTTCCAATCTTCTTGGCGGCCAAGTGAACAGGTGTCATTGTGGGCGATTGTTCCTGACCACATGATGTTGGCACGTGCTTCGTAGTCATTAGGATTCTTGATGACTCTTTCTGCCATTTCCATGATTGCGAGAAGCATTCCTTCTGCAAGTCTGTCACCAATTTGAACATCAGGAGTGTTACTAAGATAGCGCTCGAGAATGTGAGCCATCATGTCAGAGATGCCACTTGCAGTTTGCCATTTTGGAAGAGTCATAGTTAATTCAGGATTCAATATAGCAAATTTTGGACGAAGAAGCATTGGCATTCTAAGTCCTGCCTTAACCTTTGTTGTGGTATTTGTTATGACAGTGTTGCCACTACCTTCACTACCTGCAGCTGGAATTGTGAGGACAACTCCTATAGGAAGTGCTTGAGTTGGCTTTGCTTTCCCAATATAGAAATCCCAGAAGTCGCCTTCATAGTAGTAGCCAACAGCGATCGCTTTTGCTGTATCGATAGTAGAACCACCTCCAACAGGAAGCATAAAGTCGGGTTTGAAAGTTTTAGTAAGTTCAATACCTTCATAGACCTTTGTGTCAATTGGATTTGGATGAACACCAGAAAGTTTACAATATTCAATACCTTCTGATTTGAGTGATTCTTCAACTTTAGAGAGAAGTCCTGAGCGAACAACACTTCCCCCTCCATATACTATCATTACTTTTTTAGCACCATAGCGAGAGCATAGTTCGCCTACTTTTGTTTCTGTTTGTTTTCCGAATACAAATTCGGTAGGGGAGTAGAATGTAAAGTTGTTCATAGATTCGATAGCTTTTTATTAGTTCTATTAGTTTATTGTTATATTTTTATCTTAATTTTGATATTGCAAAAGTACAAAATTTATGTGAGATAGAAATAGTTTGTTTAGAGAAATAGCAATGAAAGTGATGAAAAGCTGTACTTGTCCGTTTAATTCCTCAAATGTCCCATAATTAGGAACAAATCGTACATTCGTTACACATTCATTATGAAATTTGGTAATATTGGTGATTATTTTGCTATAATGCTTGTCTTTTTAACAAACTTTTAGTTAAATTTGCAAATATAAAATATGTAAAGGAGTAATTCTATTCCACATATTACCAGTTAAACCTTATCGAACGTAACAAGTATAATAATCACTATTGTTTATTGCTAATAAATTTAACTAATAATAATTACTAATACACAATGAATTTTCTTGAAGAAAAGATTCTACTTGATGGAGTCATTAAAGAGGGTAATATCCTTAAAGTTGATAGTTTTCTAAACCATCAAATTGACATCGATATTATGCGACAGATGGCATACGAGTTCAAACGTCGTTTCAAAGGTGTTGAAGTGAATAAAGTGCTTACGATTGAAGCGAGTGGAATTGCCATTGCAACTTTGCTGGGTGACCTGTATGATGTTCCTGTTGTATTTGCAAAGAAGAGTCAAACTGCAAATAGTACAGACGACAAGTATGTAGCAAATGCATATTCTTTTACACATAAGAAGATGAACAATGTGTTTGTTTCAAAGCCTTATCTCCATTCAACAGACAAGGTCCTTATTGTAGATGATTTTCTTGCAGACGGTCAAGCTGCACATGCTCTTATTGACTTGGTTCATCAAGCAGGTGGAAGTGTAGCTGGTATTGGTATAGCTATAGAGAAAGGTCAGCAGAAAGGTGGTGGTGAATTGAGAGCAGAAGGCTACAAAGTAGAATCTATCGCTATTGTAGAATCTATGGATTGGCAAACTCAGACTATCAAGTTCCGTAACCAGGAAGAAAAGCCTTTGGGAAAGACAAACTTAAATGTCGGTTAGTTTGTGAGGAAATCTTTCTTACTGACTAACTATAAATATTTATGTAGAATTTTATTACCAAGTTTAATAATACCGAATTAATTATGGACAAAAAAAACAGTAACCTTTACCAACTTGATGGTAAATTGCCAATCTTACAAGCAGTGCCTTTTGGTTTGCAACATGTGTTAGCTATGTTTGTTTCAAACATTACTCCAATTATCATTCTTGCGAATGTTGTTGGAATAGATTCAGAACTTAGTGCTGCTCTCATTCAAAACTGTATGATTATTGCAGGAATTGGTACACTTGTACAGCTTTATCCTGTATGGCGAATTGGTTCTCGTCTTCCTATCGTGATGGGAATTAGTTTTACATTCCTTTCATTAGGAATTTTCATTGGTACAACACAAGGAATGGGAACATTGATGTGTGCTGTTATCATTGGTGGTATCTTTGAAGGTTTTCTTGGACTTTTTGCAAAATATTGGATTCGTATAATCACTCCGATTGTAGCAGCTACCGTTGTAACTGCAATCGGTTTTTCTTTGCTCCCTATTGGTGCAAACTCATTTGCAGGAGGCCAGGGTGCAGAAGACTTCGGTGCTCTCCATAATTGGATTGTGGGAACAGTCACTTTGTTAGTCTGCCTTGGTTGTCAAATATTTACCAAAGGATTCTTGCGTTCACTCTCTGTTCTTGTAGGTCTTGTTGTAGGATATATTCTTGCCGTTTGTATGGGAATGGTAGATTTCTCTGGTCTTCAGAGTTTAGATATCATATCATTACCAAAGTTTATGCCTTTCAAGCTCGAATTCAATTTGGGAGCAGTTCTTTCAATCATCGCAATATTTATGGTTTCGGCAACAGAGACTATTGGTGACACAAGTGCACTTTGTTCAGGTGCTTTGAATCGTAACGTTACTGAAAAGGAATTGTCAGGTAGTATTAGTGCCGACGGTTTTGTTAGTACAATAGCAGGACTTTTCGGATGTACACCTATCACATCCTTCTCTCAGAATGTAGGTCTTGCATCCCTTTCAGGTGTTGTCAACCGATTTGCCATTGCTACAGGTGCAATCATCATGATACTTGGAGGTGTCTTCCCTATAGTAGGAGCATTGCTCACCACTATTCCTCAGGCTGTACTTGGTGGTTGTACAATAATGATGTTTGGTTCAATTATGTACGCAGGTATTGGAATGATGGCAAAATGTGGCTTCTCAGATCGCAACATGATTATAGTTGCTCTTTCTTTGAGCATTGGTCTTGGATTCACTCAAGCAACAGGAATGTTTGCAATCTTCCCACAGATTATCCAGACAGTATTCGCGGAGAATTGCGTTGCAGTTGTATTCTTGCTTGCAGTAATATTCTCATTCATCTTGCCTAAAAAGGAATCTAAAATTTAAGGAGAACAATAAACAATAAATTACTCTAACAAATGGAATTCAAGCATCAAGACGGAATTACAGATGCCCGAAAACTGGGTTACGGTAAGTTCACAATTCTTGGCATTCAACATCTCTTTGCGATGTTTGGAGCCACAATCCTTGTACCAGCTCTTACAGGTCTTCCTGTATCTACCACCTTACTTATGGTAGGTGTAGGAACTATCGTTTTCCACCTTATTTCAAAAGGTAAAGTACCAGCATTTCTCGGTTCAAGCTTTGCTTTCATTGGCGG
Source organism: uncultured Prevotellaceae bacterium (assembly GCA_937893145.1). GTDB lineage: Bacteria > Bacteroidota > Bacteroidia > Bacteroidales > Bacteroidaceae > Minthosoma. Next base: position 3,946 of record CALBJW010000197.1, read on the forward strand.
TTATCTGTCTGTGAAGCAGTTGGGAGTAGAACAAGGCATGAGCGAAACACTCGCTCTTGGATACGCTTGTATTGGTGTGTTCTGCGCAGGACTTTGCTACTTCATCATGGCAGCTTTGATTAAAGGATTTGGAACAAAGCGAGTTCTTCAGTTCTTCCCGCCAGTTGTTACAGGCCCTATGGTTATTGCTATTGGTCTTACACTTTCAGGTTCAGCAATACAGAACTGTACTTCGAACTGGCTTCTTGCCATTGTTGCCATTGCTACAGTAATATGTAGTAGCATTTGGGGCAAAGGAATCATTAAGATTGTGCCAATCCTTCTTGGTGTGGTAGCATCATATACCCTTGCTGCAGTAATGGGAGAGGTTGACTTCACAGCAGTTGGCGAAGCTGATTGGTTCGGACTTCCTTTCTCAAGAGAGACAAGTGTTCTTGCAGTATTTGATGACCTTGACACAACATTCCTCGTGAGCAGTATCGTGGCAATCATACCAATTGCTTTCGCTACAATTATGGAACATATTGGTGATATGTGTGCTATCTCATCTACAGTAGGAAAAGACTTCCTCGCAGAGCCTGGTCTTCACCGCACTCTTATCGGTGATGGTCTTGCAACAGCCCTCGCAAGTCTTTTTGGTGCACCAGCAAATACTACATACGGAGAAAACACAGGTGTTCTTAATCTTACTCGCGTGTTCGACCCTTCAGTTATTCGACTTGCAGCAATCTTCAGTATCTTATTGAGTTTCTGTCCTAAGTTTGCATGTATCATTGGCCTCATGCCTCCAGCAACAATCGGTGGTGTAAGCCTTATCCTTTATGGAATGATATCATCAGTCGGTGTTAGAAATCTTGTAGAGTCGCATGTGGATTTGTCAAGTAGTCGTAATGTATTCGTGGCAGCCCTTATCCTTGTACTCGCAATCGGAGTGAAGTATGGTTCGAACGATAGCGTATCTATCGGTAGCATTCACCTTTCAGGTCTTGCCATTGCAGCCCTTGTCGGTATCATACTTAACGCTATTCTTCCTGACCAGCTTGGTATGAAGGTGAAGAGTTTCAATGGAAAAGAAAAGAAGAATATAATAGACGAGATGTAACCTTAATGTCATAATGTAATGAAAGTAATTAATCTAAGCGAAAACAATAGTGTACTTAACAAGTACATGACTGAATTGAGAAGTGTGGATGTGCAGGGAGACAGAATGCGTTTCCGCCAGAACATCGTTCGCATTGGTCACGTTGAAGCGTATGAGATAAGCAAATTCTTGTCTTATTCAGAAAAGACTATCCAGACACCTCTTGATAAGTGTAATGTCAATACATACGATGATAATATCGTTATAGGAACTGTGTTCCGTGCGGGACTTCCACTTCACCAGAGTTTCCTTGATATATTTGATGAAGCAGGTAATGCCTTCGTTTCAGCATATCGTTACTATAAGGACCGTGAGATGAATGAAGTAGGCATCAAGGTAGAATATTGTGCTTCACCATCACTTGATGGCAAGACACTTATCCTTGTTGATCCAATGCTTGCAACAGGTGGTAGCATGGAACTGGCATACGATGCTTTGAAGTCGAAAGGCACACCAACTCGTTTGGTTATGGCATGTGTCATAGCTGCCCAGAAGGGAGTTGACTACTTGCAGAAGGTGTTCCCAAGCGATGATGTCGTATTGGTATGTGGAGCTATCGACCCAATTCTCAACGACCACAAGTACATCGTTCCAGGTCTTGGTGATGCTGGCGACTTGATGTATGGTGATAAAATCTAAAACAATATTAATTAACAATACCTTTTAAATATATATTATTATGAAAAAGTTCTTTATGCTTTCGTGCTTGTTGACTATGGCATTAGCAGCAAGTGCACAGAATCTTCAGTTGCATTATGATTTTGGCCGTCACATCTATTCAGAAGATGAAGGCAGTCGTCAGAGTGTTACAGCTACTTTCGAGCAATTCAAAGCCGACAAACTTGGTTCGTGGTACTACTTCATCGACCTTGACATCGACCGTAAGGGTATGTCAGGAGCTTACACCGAGATTAGCCGTGAGTTCACTTTCGTAGCTCCAACACCTAAGTCTTCATTCGCAGCACATGTCGAGTATGATGGTGGTTTGAGTCGTGGATTCAGTTTCCAACAGGCAGGTCTCATTGGTGCAGCATGGAATTTCCATTCAAGTGACTTTTCAAAGACATGTTCCCTCCAGGCTATGTATAAGCAGTTCTTTGGACACGGCGGTATGAAGGCATATTCATCTTTCCAGATTACTGGTGTATGGGGGCTCAACTTCGCAAAGAACAAGTGTACTTTCTCTGGTTTCTTTGATGTATGGCAGGAAAAGAATGATGCAGGAAGACACCTTGTATTCTTGTCAGAACCACAGCTCTGGTATAACTTCACAAAGCACTTCTCTGCTGGTACAGAAATAGAACTTTCGAACAATTTCATCTATTCTAATCATACAGGAAACAACGACAAGTTCTATGTAAACCCAACACTTGCAGTAAAGTATAATTTCTAAATAAAACAAGTAAATCATGAAATTACTATCCACAATATTTGGCTTCGACTCATCAAAGATGAGTATGCGTAAGGAAATCATAGGAGGTATTACCACTTTCCTCACTATGGCTTATATCCTTGCGGTCAATCCAAGCATTCTTGGCGATGCAGGTATGGATTCGGGTGCCGTGTTCACCGCAACAGTAGTTTCTGCAGTAGTAGCCACTATTGTTATGGCTATTTACGCTAAGTTGCCATTTGCACTTGCTCCGGGAATGGGACTCAATGCTTTCTTTGCTTACACCATTGTTCTCACTATGGGATATACATGGCAGTTTGCTTTGACAGCAGTATTCATTGAAGGTATTATCTTCATTCTTCTTACCCTTACAGGATTACGACAGAAGATAGTTGATTGTATGCCTCTCCTTCTTCGCCGCTCAATCTCTCCTGGTATCGGTCTTTTCATTGCATTCATTGGATTGAAGAATGCAGGAATTGTAGCAAACAACGAGGCAACCCTCGTTTCGCTTGGCGACCTCCATTCTCCAGCAGTTCTTCTTGCTTGTTTTGGCATCATTTTGAGTGCAGTACTTCTTGTTCGCAATGTCACAGGGGCACTTCTCATTGGTATTCTCGTTACAACCATCGTGGGTATTCCGCTTGGTGTAACACAGTTCACATCAGCTGTAAGCGCTCCTCCAAGTCTTGCACCTATTTTCTGCAAGTTCGAGTGGGGTAGCATAATGAGTATTGATATGGCAATCTGCGTGCTGACATTCCTCTTCATCGATATGTTTGACACAATCGGTACACTTATCGGTGTGAGCAATCGTGCAGGAATGGTGGATGAAGACGGCAATATCCCACGCCTTAAAGATGCTTTCATGGCAGATGCACTCGGAACAACACTTGGTGCTGTACTCGGTACTTCTACCGTAACAACATACGTTGAGAGTGCATCGGGAGTAAATGTAGGTGGACGCAGTGGATTGACATCATTCTGTACTGCTATCTGTTTTGTCCTCGCTTTGTTCTTTGCACCATTGTTCCTCTCTATCCCAGCAGAGGCAACAGCACCAGCACTTGTACTTGTTGGTGTAATGATGATGCATGACATTCGAAAGGTCAACTTCCAGGATTACATCTCGGCCATCCCTTGCTTCATCTGTATCGCCTTCATGCCATTGACCTATTCTATCTCAGATGGTATCCTGATGGGTCTGATTTCTTGGGTATTGATCCATGCTTGTAGCGGCAAATACAAGGATCTCAACCTCGGCATGATCATTCTTTCGGTATTGTTCGTGCTGAAGTACGCGTTCCTTTAATATTATTTGTCACCCTCTTCAATAATGCTATTGATTACACGCATCAGTGTATCAATAGCATGGGGTTGCATGGTAGCAAAGCCAATGCGTATTCCCTCTTGTCCATTGGGCAAGCGGAAGACGGGAGCCAAAACATTGAGCTTGGCCAAACGATCAGCCCAGTGATTTCCTGGCAATTCAAGCCAAAGGGCCAGACCTCCGTGAGGTTTGGTGAACTTAACACTTGACGGCAACTTTTGAGCTATCTGCTTCGAGATATAATCCAATCGTTCTGCATAGGTGCGTGAGGCTCGGAGCAGATGGCGTTTTATATCTCCATTGCTTATCAGTTCAGCCAAGGCGTGTTCGGTGACGTTATCACCTTGAATATCAACCAGTGTGCGGTAGTTGGCAATATCCTCAATGAGTTCACTTTGTGAAACTACATAGCCTACACGGATAGCGGGAGCTAGTATCTTGCTGAAGGTGCTGATGTAGATATAGTTGGATTTGGGCAACA
>CALBJW010000198.1 GCA_937893145.1 uncultured Prevotellaceae bacterium
CTCCGTACTATGTTCCTCGAGGGTCGTGGTCTTAACTCTTCATACGCAGTTTACAACGATGCTACAGGCAAGGCTCTCGATCGCACTCTTGCTCTCGGTATCGGTATCGGTTCTGGTTACATGTTCGAGACTACATTCCAGCGTGAAGCAACTTCTGACCTCACAGGTGAGCGTGGTTCACTCATGGGTGCTATCCAGGGTCTTCTCCTTGCTCAGTATGAAGTTCTCCGTGAGAATGGTCACACTCCATCTGAAGCATTCAACGAGACAGTTGAAGAGCTCACTCAGTCGCTCATGCCACTCTTCGCAGCTAAGGGTATGGACTGGATGTATGCTAACTGTTCTACTACTGCACAGCGTGGTGCTCTCGACTGGATGGGTCCTTTCCACGATGCTTGTAAGCCAGTTGTTGAGAAGCTTTATGCTTCGGTTAAGTGTGGTAATGAAGCTCAGATTTCAATTGATGCTAACTCAAAGCCAGACTACCGCGTAGGTCTCGAAAAGGAACTTGCTGCACTCCACGATTCAGAAATGTGGCGTACTGCAGAAGTTGTTCGTCAGCTCCGTCCTGAAAACAACTAATTAAGACATTCTTTTCTCTAAATATTGGGAAAAGGAAATCCATATAACAAGAAAAGTCAATTGGATTCCTCCAGTTGGCTTTTCTTTAATTACTTTAATTACTTAATCAATACTTAATCTTATGGAAAACCTTACTATTACAGAAGGCATACGTAGTAAAATGCTTTCATCAATGAAATGGTTACAGTTTTTGACAATTCTTTCATGTATAGGAGTTGCAATTCTTTTGTTCATTGCTTTAATTATGTTTGCTTTAGGTAACATCGTGGAAGAACCGGGATTATCAGGATTGTCAGGAGGCCTTTTGGGATGTATCTATCTAATTATTGCTGCCATCTATATTTATCCTATCAAGAAATGTTTTGATCTCATATCAAATACACGAAAAGCGATGATTGAAGATTCTCAAGTAGGACTTGAAGAATCAGCTAATAATCTTCATGCTATTCTTAAGTTCTGTGGTATCCTTGCTATTATTGCTATTTGCTTGTATTTCCTAATCTTTGTAGGTGCTATAATTGTAGGTATTAGTGCCGCACTTTAAGCATTTATGTGAATTAGAACGTGCTTATAATGAACTGTTTATTTATCAACATATAGTAAGAAAGCCAGTAGGATTCGTTCTGCTGGCTTTCTTAGTTAAAATGCTTGTTGCTTAGTTATCATGTTGAATAGATTATGGAATCCATTTTCTGTAGATTTCTGTAACCTTACCATCCTTGATAGTAACAGTTGTGTTAAGTTCAAAGAATTCTTTCTTATAACTTGGTACAGTGTCAAGATATTCTTTTATGTTTCCACATATTGTGTCGTATGGGTCTTGAGGATTCATGCCACAGTCAATGAGTACTAAATCGTTAGCAAGAGGAAGTTGTGTTTCACCGAGTTTAGTATATATCGAATGGTCATCAAATATAGATGCTCTGTAGGAACCGTCTTCTTTCTGTTCCAACCATGCACCACCTTCTTCAAGTCCTCCGTTAATGAAAATTGTCTTGTCTTCATTTAAGATTGTTTTTACTACAATATGATTTCCATCATAAATGATTGTGTCACCTGCTTGAAGGTTTGCAATGTCCTCTGCAGCATAAATGTCTTCGTTTAATACTGCCATTGCAAGGCTATCATTCTCCCAATCAAAATCCAAATTAGTGAACATAGCTGGAATTTTTGCATCATTCAAGTCCTCTAAAGAGATAGAAGGTGCGATAGGAGAAATGCATTTAGTTGAATTTCCGCAGCTAACAAGCAATGCTAATGCTGCTAATAATGTAATAGCTTTCTTCATATTATTCTCAATTTATTATTATTTTTAAGTTACTTATAGTAATTATTTCATTGCCAATCGATGTAATAGTTCGATAGTAACCTTCCAGATATTATCTGCAGTCGTAAGGTTTACTCGTTCTGAAGTAGAGTGGGGTTCAATGATGAGAGGTCCGATAGATGCAATCTCTATACCAGGATATTTCTCAACATAGTAAGCTGCTTCAAGCACAAAGTGCATAGCAACTTTCTTAGGCTCAAATCCGAGAATAACATTAAATGTTTGGCAAGTTAAGGATAGAAGTGGTGAGTCTGTATTCTCCATCCAAGCACCTGTGTCCATTATTTTCTCGACTTCGTATGCACCGTTGCAAAGCATTACTTCACGGCAAGTAGTGCTTAGTGATTGTTGTTCTTCTGCACCAAAACTACGAGTGTGACATGAGATAGTAAGTTGATTACCAACATGATTAATGACACCAATATTATTACTTGTCATAACAGTATCAGGCATGTCTATGCACATTGCCTGCACTCCATAAGGAAGTGAAAGGAGACAGTTTATGAGTTCTGCGCCATTAGATATGTACTTGTCTTGAGCAACATTAACAGTTTCAAGATGGAGGTGGATATTTTCTCCCACACTTTCAAACTGGTTGTTAAGTTCTGTGTCAGTAGTTCTTATGTATTCTTTAAGGGCATCAGTTCCCATGGATGGAATTGCAATAATGGCTTGAGATTTAGATGCTATTGAAGCGTTAGCTGTGCCACCATTCAGTTCTATGAGCAATACATCCTGAATATCATGAATCACTTTTGCAATAGTCTTATTGGTGTTGCATCTTCCTTTATTAATGTCAACACCAGAGTGACCACCAAGTCCGCCATCTATAGTTATGCAGAAAGTAGAGTAATCATTAGGGATATCTGCATATTCGAGATTCCATTTGCCAACCTGAAGACATGCACCTGCTGCTCCTACTGTTATTTCGTCGTATGCTTCTGAATCGAGATTGATGACCTTTCTGCCTTTAATGAAATCTTTGCTCAACGCTTCGGCTCCACTCATGCCGTCCTCTTCGTTTGTTGTGGTGAGAACTTCGAGGGCTGGATGAATGAGGTCGTCATCAGAGAGTATAGCAAGTGCCATACTGAGTCCCATACCATTATCTGCACCCAATGATGTTCCTTCGGCTTTCATCCATCGATTGCCTTGCTCATCAACTTCTACATAAGGAATAATCTCGTCCTCTAAAGCGTTGAAAAGCTTTCCGTTACGTTTGTAGTTTGGATCAGAAACACAAACCATGTCCATGTGGTTAAGTATAACCACAGTATCTGCATCTTCATAACCTGGAGTTGCTGGCTTTTGAATAACAACACAGTTTTGTGCATCGCGTTTGTATTTAAGACCATACTCTTCTGCAAATTTGCATAAGTAATCAGCTACTCGTTCTTCGTGATGCGAAGGACGTGGTATTTTGTTCAGTTCAGAGAATATCTCGTAGAATGATTTTTTCATTGATGCCATTATCATTATATAGTTACTTTTTCCCCACATGAAAGATATGAAATAGTATCTCCCATTATGAGTTTTATTTTCTCGAATTGTTCTGTTCCTGTACAATGCATAGTGTAGAATTTACATCCTTCGTACTGCATTAGATGGTTTGCAAGTGTATCTATAAAACTGTTCTCCTCCTCTTCAGTCAATCCACTTTTAACCAGATGCATTCCTGCAAACACATGTGTAGGTGGATGTCCAATAATTTCTGTTGCTGTTCGGAGAATGTTTATAATACCACAATGAGCACAACCTGCAAAGAGGACAGTCTTACCCTCCTCTTCTATAATAAGGTTTTGCTCATGACTAAAATTGTCGTTGTTTATTTGATCAGGACCAAACAATAGTCTATTACCAGTAGGATTGCAACACGAACCATCGACCTTTGCAAAAAGAGTCATGGAACTGTCTATCTTTGTCTTATTACCAGTAAGAATAATCTGTTCGTTATTCTTAAGATTTGGGTCGAGACCAATAAAGCGCAGTCGTGTGTCTCTTAATGAATAATGAGGAAGGAAAGCATCTTGGTGGACATAAACACTTGCTTTTGTGTTCGTTTCGAGAAACTTATTTAATCCTCCACCATGATCATAATGCCCGTGAGATATAATTGCAGTATCAACATCCTTGATAGAGAGTCCAAGCCGAGTAGCATTGTTAGCAAACAGATAGCTTTGCCCCATGTCGAACAAGATATTCTTTCCATCGTTTTTCTTGATGTACAAGCTCAATCCATGTTCGACAGGCAGTCCTATAGCCGAAGTGTTCTCTATGATAGAAGTGATAGTCATTTATATGTCAAGAACTTACAATAACGATTCAAGAATCTTGATGTCTTCTTCTTTTGTTTCCCATGAAGTTACGAAACGAACTTTCGATTCTGTTTCTCCTCTTGGTCCCCAATACTCGAACGATGCTTCAGGGAGAAGTTTGTCTATTACCGAGTTTGGAAGAATAAAGAACTGCTGGTTAGTAGGAGAGTCAATGAATGTTTTATATCCTTTGTCCTCAAAAGCTTTGCGAAGTTTTTGTGCTAAATCCACACCATGCTGACCAATACGAAGGTAGAGGTTGTCTGTAAACATAGCCCCAAACTGCATACCAAGAAGTCTTCCCTTTGCAAGAACCGAACCATGTGCCTTCATAAGAGTGAAGAATCGTTTGAGGAGATTAGGGTTTGTGCATACAACAGCCTCTCCGAAAAGTGCTCCCATCTTTGTTCCACCAATGTAGAACACATCAGCAAGTCTTGCTATGTCAGCAAGTGTTACATCATTTGATGCAGCAAGACCAAATCCGAGACGTGCTCCATCAATATAGAGAGGAATGTTGTATTCGTGGCAAACATTACTCATCTCTGTGAGTTCATCGATAGAATATATTGTTCCAAATTCTGTCGGGAATGATATATAGACAGCTCCTGGAGCAACCATGTGAGTCCATGTGTCATCAGCGTAGAAGTCGTGGAGATAATCTTTTACTTCGTTTGCAGAAAGCTTTCCATCGTGAGAAGGTAGAGCAATAACCTTGTGTCCTGTAAGTTCGATAGCTCCTGCCTCATGAACATTTATGTGTGCAGTATCTGCCGCAATCACACCTTCAGTCTTGTTGAGGAGGCTATCGAGAACAGTTGCATTAGTTTGTGTTCCACCTACCAAGAAATGTACTGCAGCATCAGGACAGTCACATGCCTCACGTATCTTGTCTTTTGCAGAACGACAGAAGTCATCCTCACCATAACCCGAAGTCTGATCTCCATTATTTTGAACAATAGCATTAAGCACCTCAGGATGTGCTCCAGCCATGTAGTCACAATCAAAATGTATCATATTGTTGTTTAGTTTATTACTTTCTTCTTATTTATCTATTGATGGTGTTAATTTTGAACATATTCTTTTAATGTGGTTCTTGAGAATATGGTATGCAGGATGTGGCATTGCACCATGATCATAACCCTGCATCTCGTAGAGAGTAGCATCCTGGTGTCCTACAAGTTTCAACATTCTCCAGAAATATGCTTGTTCTTCGTATCGACCATAGAGTTCAAGTTCTCTGTCTCCAGATATGATTACCATAGGAGGAGCGTCTGCTCGAATATATGTGAGTGGAGCATATTGGTCGATAGTTGCCTGAAGAGGACCTATTCCTTGTTGCTTGCGGATGTTGTAATGAGTAATGCATTGTCCGCTAAAAGGAATGAGTCCAGCAATGTCATCCGCATTGATGTCATACTTGGCAAGCCATTTCTTGTCAAGACCTATGATATCGAGAAGATAACCGCCAGCAGAATGACCTGCAATGAAAATCTTACGTTTGCTACCGTTGTATTTCTCAATATTCTTGAATGTCCATGCCACAGCTGCCGCTGCATCATCAAGACACTCATCAATAGATGCTTTAGGAAGAAGTCGGTAGTTGGCTGCTACAACAACCAATCCACTGTTCTTGAGTTCTTCGTCGATGTACTTGCTGCCACCTTCTATTCCTCCACCGTGAAACCAAACCACTACAGGAGCATCCTTCTGTTCTATTGGGTAATAGACATCGAGTTTGCACCTTTCTTGAGCATAGCTGTTGTCTGAAACAGCATAAGAGATGTCATTAACTTGATTGTATTGCGCTCTTGCAATAGAAGTGCAGAGAAGCAATATGAGTAATAATAAAGTCTTGTTTAGTAATTTCATAGCTAATAATTAAAAAATAAAGAAATCCACACTACAAAACAATGTTCATAATGTGGATGTATAAATAATGCATTCAAATAGTCACATTAATTACTTTGCCTTATAATAAGGAGTGTTGTAAGCAAGACGGATGCCGTTCTTTGTAGTTGTGAGCGTCATAGTTGTACCGTCCTTTGATACTGCATAAGTGATAACACCATTAGAGTTGCTTGTCTGGTGGTAGATGATGTTGAACATTGTTGTTGCAGCGTTGATAGAAGCCTTGTCAGTAAAAGGAACTTCTACAATGAGCTGACCAACATGACCAGATTCTGTAACATCAAAGAGGTTAAGGCTAAGGCTAATCTGTGTGCCCTGGCAGTTACCAACAAGACAACCTGTTTCCTGATTGTAGATGTAACCCTTAGATGAGATTTCGCGTGTTACCTGCTGCTGTGGAGCGTTGAGGTCGATACCGTCAAATTCATAAGCATTAGCAACTGAAGGAGTGAGGAATGCCATCATAGTGGCAACGAGTGAAATGAAAATTTTTTTCATGATTTGAAGTGATTATTATAGGTTATAAATTAATATTTAACTGTATATATTTAATAAATTTAGGCAAAGATAAACTTTTGAAGTGTCACTACCAAATATTCTTTGAATTATTTTCTTGAAAAATGCAATTTATAGAGAAATATGTTCAAAATTTTAATTATTGCCTACTTAGTTATCTTGCTAATCTTATCCATGATAAGAGCAATGGCACCATCGCCCGTAACATTACATGCCGTTCCGAACGAGTCCATAGCAATGTAAAGAGTAATCATCATGGCTTGTTGTGAAGCATCAAATCCGAGTAGTGTTTCGAGAATACCTAATGCAGCCATGATAGCACCTCCTGGAACACCAGGTGCTGCAACCATAGTGATGCCAAGCATCATCACAAATCCAAGCATCTGAAGGAAGTTGATAGGAAGTCCCTGCATCAACATTAAGGCAATAGCACAACTTGTTATCTTCAGCATACTTCCTGACAGATGTATTGTGGCACAAAGCGGAATGACAAACCCTGCAATTTCAGGTCTCACACCATTTGATTGTGCCTGTCTGAGAGTGACAGGAATAGTGGCAGCAGATGAAGATGTTCCAAGAGCGGTGAAGTATGCAGGAAGCATCTTGCTGAGACATTTAAGAGGGTTCCTGCGAGTCACAATACCTGCTATTATATATTGAATAAGGAGTAGTACGATAGTCATCACAAAAATGATGGCAATTATCTTGATGAAAGCATTGAGTACATTTCCCACTTTTCCACATGCTGCCATATCCATGAAGAGACCAAAGATAAAGACAGGAAGCAAAGGCATGATGATGGTAGATATTGTTTTGGTTACTATCTGCTCAAATTCGTTGAATGCTCCTTGCAGTTGTTGTGCCCTGAATGCTGCGATTCCAAGTCCCAGCATGAAACTCGCCACGAGAGCCGACATCACTTCCATCAGTGGTTGTATCTTAATTGTAAAATAAGGTGCATATTCCGCTCCTTCACTGTTCAGTGCCTCTGCTGCTCCAGTATCTACAAGCGAGGGGAAAAGGGTAGTGCTGAATCCGTAGGCGAACAACCCTGACATTACCGTGAATGTGTATGCTATAAGGGCGGTGATTGCAAGCATTTTTCCTGCACCTTGTCCTACTCGTGCAATGGCAGGGGTAACCAATCCCACGATGATGAGTGGAATCATAAAACCTAATAGCTGACTAAATACGGAGCAGAACGTATTCATCACCCGAACGAAAATCGTTGGTTGTGTGATACCGACCAAAGTGCCTAAAGCGATGGCGACTATAATCTTGACGAGCAGAGGAATGCTCTTGTACTTTTCCTTAAATTTCTTCATTATAAAACAATAGTGATGTAACTATATTAAGACTTGTCGTGTTCTATTTTGATTACAAAATTAACAAATATCTTTGTATTACCGTTAATTTTTCATCGATTATTTGTTGTTGTCACGCAAAAAAGGCACAACAGCATTCTATGTTTACCTAAAAATGATTATATTTGCATTTAGATTATCTCTATAATAAGGGGATTGAGAGTTAAAAACAATTTATTTACAAACATTAATTCCGGAAAAATTATGTCAAAATGGATTTGTCCAGTATGCGGTTATGTTCACGAAGGTGAAACCGCACCAGAAAAATGCCCTCAGTGCAAGGTTCCAGGTTCAAAGTTCAAGTTGATGGATGAGAGCAAGGGACTTCAGTTTGTAACAGAACATGTAATTGGTATTGCAAACGAGATTCCTCAGACAGAAGAGGGTGCTTTCGTTCTTCAAGGTCTCAAGGACCACTTTATGGGTGAATGTACAGAGGTAGGTATGTATCTCGCTATGAGTCGTCAGGCTGATCGTGAGGGCTATCCTGAGATTGCTGAGGCATTCAAGCGTTACGCACTTGAAGAGGCAGACCATGCTTCTCGTTTCGCTGAAATGCTCGGTGAAGTGGTTTGGGACACAAAGACAAATGTAGAAAAGCGTATGTTGGCAGAAGAAGGTGCATGTGCAGGCAAGATGGAGATTGCAAAGGTTGCAAAGCAGCTCAATCTTGATGCTATTCACGATTCTGTACACGAAATGGCAAAGGACGAGGCACGTCATGGTGCAGGTTTCCAAGGCCTTTTCAAGCGTTACTTTAAGTAAAAAGCATTGTTGATTAATAAGCTTTTATGAAAAAAGTGAAGAGTGGAATTTGTATCACTCTTCACTTTTTGTTTCTTTTTCCAATATTTCGTATTCCTCTTTCCTCTTCGGGTTCATTGGGAACCATCCTTTTCTTACACGTTCCCTTTGGTCGAACAGTTCGAGGATACTCCATAAGCACGAGCATCCAGTCACACCTATTATTGATGCCATAAGTACGTTGGTAACGAAAAGCGAACTGATAAGGAATGCTCCTCCTGCCAATGCGAAGTAGGGCCAGCATTTCACTCCCCAATAATATTCGGACTTGATGACAATAGGGTGGAATATGCCAATGGTAAGAAATGTTGCAACAGCTATTATTATTCCTTCAAAATTCATTTTAGTAAAGGGGGAGTTATATGTTATAAATTATAAGTTATAAGTTTTTTTGGAGTTGCTGCATTGCTTAGGGCTGAGGTGGACAACGCAACACATCCACGATGTGACTACCAGCACCGATGAGGTCGAGTCGTTCTGATATGGTCTTCTGATACTCAATGAAATGTGCGAAAGTATCCTCGCTCATCTGGTTGAGTCGGGTACGCATATAGTCGGCAGCACCATCAGGCGAGAATACAGTCACTCGCTCCAGTCCTGCCATTTCGTTCAAACGGTTCACATCCTCCATCCTGACATAATCATATAGTTCATCTTCTTGTGCCTGGATGTGGAAATTACTGTCCACAACTCCCTTAGCAAGCAGACCGCCTATACGGTCCTCATCAAAACAATACGACAGAATGCTGTATTCGTTCATGAGGTATGCCACGAAGATAATTCCACCACTTTTTGTGACACGCTTAGCCTCCATTAAAGCTTTCAGTTTTTCTTCATCACCGATGAGGTGGTAAAGAGGTCCCAAGAGTAGAGTGACATCACTTGTTCCTGTAGGAATGTATGGCATGTTCCTTGCATCACCTTGAACCACATCGGCAGTTGGTTCTCGTTTCAAGAACACATCGATGTTGCGTCGAACCAGTTCTATGGCTTTCACCCTGTATCCCTCTGCCATCAATGCCGAAGTGTATCGCCCTGTGCCAGCACCTATGTCCAGCACCATGTGGTGGGGTTGCAGATAGCGGTGCAGATGGTGCATGGTGGTCTCAAACTCCACTATGCCGTGCCTTCTCAGCAGTCGCTTGTCCTCAGGATGCTTGTTGTAATGCTTCTCTATGTTGGAAAGTGCCATATATATTTCATAAAATCAGAATATGACTGCAAAGGTAATGAAAAAACAACAAACCATCAATCATTTACCGATATTATTATGCTGAAGATATCATTTTTGTCCTTTCGGTCTTTTAATCTGGTTGCTGACCATCATGTGCTTTCCATGCACATTCGGTCAACTGCATATTGCTGAATACAGCCTTGAAGGATGAGTCCTCAGGAGAACAAGCGTAGATACCAAAACTGATTTCGTCCTTTGCCTCGTACATGTGACAAACACGCATCTGGCTCCACTCCTTACCATCTGTTGAGCACTCAATGCAGAAGTCATCCTCACGACGCGAGAGGCGATACCACATGCTCTTCACATCGGCAGGGATAGCAGTCGTTGCCCAGTCGCTATAGCCGTTGTTTGTGGCTACGCTACCGAGGTGCT
>CALBJW010000199.1 GCA_937893145.1 uncultured Prevotellaceae bacterium
CGCCCTGAATGCATTCATCCTCGACCGGAAACCACCTTATATGGTTCCTGCCGTGACTATGCAGATTGATGCCATCCCGCTCAACGTGAACCAAAAGGTAGATAAGAAGAAACTCCCAAAACCTGAAGTAAGCAATGAGGGCGAAGGTGGTAGCGAGGATTGCGCTCCTCGTGAACTGAACGTGCTTGAACAGCAACTTTCAGAACTCGTAACTCAGTTGATAAGCAACACTCCTGGCATTTCCACACCTCTCGCATATTGTGGTCTTTCTTCTATCCTCTCGATGCGACTTGCCGCACAGCTCTTCAAGAAGTACGGCATCAAGATGACAAGCAAGGAACTGCTCGGTGGGGCAACAATACTTACCATAGAGAACAACATACTCAACAAACTGTTCGATAAATCTTCGGAAACCGCAGACAACTCTTCTTCCGAAACAGCACCTTCGCTCCATACAGAAAAGAAGGTTCAGGGCAAAGAAGCCCTACTCTCTTTCCCTCAGCAAGGTGTGTTTGCAGATAGTTTGATGCATCCAGGAACAACAATATACAACATTCCTGTTTGCATGAAGTTCCCTGCTTCGGTAGGTGCTGCACAACTCAAAGAAGTGGCAGAAAAGGCACTTGAGACTCACCCTATCCTCTTTGCTCACTTCGAGACAAACGACAACAATCAGGTCGTTCAGGTCATTCCAGATGACATCAAGGCAGAGATAGAAACCATCACTCTCGGCAATAAGAGCATGGAGGAAGTGAAGGCAGAGTTCCTGTGTCCTTTCGACATAGAGAATGACACACTTTGGCATGCAACTATCGTGTCTGCCGATGATGCCACCTACCTCTTGCTTGACATCCACCATCTTGTGTCGGACGGTAGTTCTCTCGACATCATCACAAGTCAGATTGTTGATGCTCTCAATGGTCAGTCGATTGAAGGAGAAAACTATTCATACATCGACTTCTGCACAGAACAGCAGCAATTTGCACAAAGCGAACAATTCGCTGAACACAAGACATTCTTTGCCGACCTGTTGCAGAACTTCGAGACAAATACAGACATCACACCAGACATCCCTGCTGGCAACGAAGGCAAACAGGCTGAAGTGACAATTCCTATCCCAGAAGGACTGGACGCTGAAATCATCAGCGGCATTACTGGTGCCCACTTCTGGTTGGCAGCAACAAGTTATGCACTCGGTCGCTTCTCAGGCAGCAAGGACATATATATCACCACAGTCAGCAGCGGTAGGCAGAATCTGGACATAGCAGAGACAGTGGGTATGTTTGTCAACACCCTCCCTGTGGCAGCACATATTCAGGAACAGAACGTAGCCGACTATGTTCGCCAAGTGGCAGATATGTTCCGCGGAGTCATCGACCACGAGAACTATCCATTTGCACAGATTGCCACAGACTATGGTTACTCAGCAGGCATCACATTTGCATATCAGTTGGGCATACTGACAGATAGAAAGGTGAATGGAGAACAAGTCCTTTCAGATACCTTCGGACTTGACACACCAAAATTCCGCATAGGCATATTTGTCGAGATGCGTGAGGGAATGCCTCATGTTGTACTTCAGTACGATGATTCCCTGTATTCAGCCCCACTCATGCAGCAACTTGCAAAGAGCATCATCAGTTCTGCAGTAAATATGCTCAAGGACATCGATGCTCCTATAAAGAAGGTGAGCATCATGGACAATGCAACACTTGATGCCATCTGTCTTACTGGTAAGGGCGAGGACATGGACTATGACCAGTCGTTGACCATTCCAGACTTCTTGCGCCATCAGGCAAAGGTTCAGCCAGATGCCATCGCTGTCGTCTTCCAGAACAAGACACTCACATACAAGGAACTCGACACAGTGACCGACCGTCTTGCCGCTTACCTTTCGAGCAAGGGAGTGGGACGTGAGACTGTGGTAGGATGTATGATTATCCGTTCCGAACTGATGGCTATCTATCCTATGGCTATCATGAAGGCTGGTGGTGCATACATGCCTCTCGACCCTGAATTCCCAGAAGACCGTCTGATGTTCATGATTGAGGACGCTGGTGTCAATCTCATCCTTGCAACCGACGGATTGGTACAAACGGTGATACCAAACTTCGGCGGTGAGATATTTGAGGAAAAGCAACTTGCCGACCTTCCTCTCCTTACAGAAGGATACTGTGGCGAGACCACTACTGCCGATTCGCTCATGGTGGTACTCTACACTTCGGGTTCTACAGGCAAACCAAAAGGTGTATTGCTCGAGCAAAAGAGCATTGTCAACTTCTGCCACTGGTACGTTAAGGATTTCCACCTTACTAATAAAGACCGTTCGGCAGCGTATGCAAACTTCGGTTTCGATGCCCACATGCTGGACATCTATCCAATATACCTTGTTGGTGCTACCGTACACATCCTTGACAACGACTTGCGCCACGACCTTGCAGCAATGGCAGACTACTTCAATGCCAACAAGATAACCCTTGCCTTCATGACCACACAGATATGTTGTCAGATGGCAACACTCTTCACTCTGCCATCGATGCGCTTGATGTCGGCTGGTGGTGAGAAGATGCCACCTCTCACACCTCCATCTTTCGACTTCTACAATGTATATGGTCCTACCGAGTGTTCTCTCTTCTCATCATTCTACAAGGTGATAGGTCCTTTTGATGGAAAGATTATCGGTCGCCCACTTGCCAACTACCAGTTGCACATCGTGGATGCCGACATGAACATTCTGCCATACGGTGCTACAGGCGAACTTCTTGTCATTGGACGCTGTGTGGCACGAGGATACCTTAACCGCCCTGATGTCAATGCAGAGAAGTTCATCCTGATTGATGGAGAAAAGGCTTACCGCACTGGTGATGCCGTTCGTTGGACACAATGCGATGAGAAGCCTCTTGGTGAATACGACATCGAATACTTCGGACGAATGGACGGACAAGTCAAGCTCCGTGGTCTTCGCATCGAACTGGGTGAGGTTGACAGCATGATGAGCAAGTTCCCATCCATCGCTCAGGCTGTAGCCGTAG
Organism: uncultured Prevotellaceae bacterium; assembly: GCA_937893145.1. GTDB lineage: Bacteria > Bacteroidota > Bacteroidia > Bacteroidales > Bacteroidaceae > Minthosoma. The sequence goes on from CALBJW010000199.1 coordinate 3,033, forward strand.
TGAAGGAGGTAGCGGGCAGTCAGCACCTTTGCGGATATTACACAGTGAAGGAGGGCATGACTGTGAGCGAACAGGAACTGCGCGACTTCATGCACCAGAGCCTTACCGACTTCATGGTGCCAGACTTCCTTGTCTGCATGGATGTCATGCCTCTCACCCCTAACGGAAAGATAGACCGCCGCAACCTCCCTACACCAGAAGTGGAGGAAGAGACTGCTGAGTACGTAGAACCAGCAACCGACACCGAGCGTTTTGTGTGTGAGGCAATGGCTGCCGTACTCAACAAGGACAAGGTAGGTGCTACAGACGACTTCTTCAAGATTGGTGGCACCTCACTCATCGCCATGCGTCTTGCTGTGGCTATCGGCAAGGGTGGATATAAGGTGGTATATAAGGACCTGTTCGAAAACCCAACTCCTCGCCGTCTTGCAGCATTCATCACGGGCGAAGTGGTTGAGGAGACAGTCGTTGATGAGGAGGTAACCAACTACGACTACTCACAACTCGACGATATACTTGCAGCCAACAACATCGACTCTCTGCGACAGGGCAAGATGTACGACCGCATGGGCAACGTGCTTCTCACTGGTGCTACAGGCTACTTGGGCATACATGTCATGTACGAACTGTTGCAACGCAATGATGTGCCAAAGATATACTGCCTCGTGCGCCACAACAAGCACCAGAAGTCGGACAGCCGCCTGCGTACATTGCTCTTCTACTATTTCGGCAATTCCTACGAGGAACTCTTTGGCAACCGCATCGTTGTCATCGATGGAGATGTGACCAACTCGGAAGACTTCGACAAGGTAGGTACTGATGTCGATGTGGTCATCAACTGTGCTGCCAACGTGAAGCACTTCTCGGCTGGTACCGACATTGAAGACATCAACATCGGAGGTTGCCGCAACTGCATAGACTTCTGTCTGAAGACGGGAGCCCGATTCATCCAGACATCCACATGCAGTGTGGGCGGTTCTACAGTCGGACGAGGTGATGTCAAACCTCATTCCCTCACAGAAAATGAACTCTACTATGGTCAGGACCTCAGCAACAAGTATTGCCACTCGAAGTTTATTGCCGAACGTGATGTGCTCGACGCTATACGCAACAAGGGACTGAAGGGCAAAATCATGCGTATGGGCAACCTTGCCGCACGCAGCAGTGATGGTGAATTCCAAATCAACTTCCACAGCAACTCGTTCATGGGTACACTGAAGGCATTGCAGACACTCGGCTGTATGCCATACAGCATGGACAACGGATTCGGAGAGTTCTCGCCTATCGACGAAAGTGCCAATGCCGTTGTGCGCCTTTCGCTCACACCAGACGAACTCACCATATTCCAAATCACCAACATGCACAATCCACCATTCGGCGACATCGTGGACTGCATGAACCAGATTGGCATACCTATCCGTCGAGTTGAGATAGAAGAGTTCCAGGCTACGCTGAACAAGGCACTCGAGGACCCTTCGAAGGCAGACATCCTGCAGAGTCTCCTTGCATACAATTCGGGTAGCAACGAGGTAAAGGCTGTCATCAACAGATGGCATAGCGAACACACCGCCCAAATCCTCCTGCGCCTTGGATTCCGATGGTCGTTCACCACATGGAACTATATGGAGGACTTCCTGAGTGCGATACAGGGTCTCGGCTTCTTTGATGATGATTACGAACGATAGAACAGAAAAGACAGGAGGAGGGCATGACAAATCAACTTCGATTACTGACCATTACGGTGCTGATGCTTGTCGCCACACACGCGTGGGGACAAGTGTCACAACCTGTAAGTGTAGATTTTGAGACAAAGATAATATACACCGATTCACTCTCTCTGCCCATGCACATCAACGTGGGGGCACTGCTGCGACTGCTGCCCGAACTGCTGCAACGCCCCGATGGCGCAACGCTGAGCAACTACGAGGTGCAGGTCGATGGAGTGTCGATAGGCGAGTCGGCAGATGCCGTTCTGGCTGTCATGCAACTCTCCGACATAGAGCGACTGGAGGTGAAGAACTCGCCCGCAGCGAGCGACCTCAACGGAGGCATGTCGGGAGCCATCAATCTGTGTATGCGTTCCATGGCGAACAGGGAGAAGGGAGTGACAGGCAAGGCTGCCTTAGGTTTCTCCACCGAATGGTCCACCATGGGCGACTGTCTCATCGACTACAAGAAGGACGACCGACTGACAGTGCGAGGCATCACCTTTGGCGAGAACTCCCGTGTCTCGGACCCTATCAACATGGTGGTCAACGAATCGGCAGAGGTGGAGACAACCGAGAGCACAAGGAACCAGCTGGCACGAGCAATGGTCACATACAAACCCAACCAGCGCAACCAACTCCAGCTGACACTCACCGAGTCGTACAACTACGTGAAGCAGACATACGATGTCACCGAGTCCGACAATCTGTCGGCAGAGAAAGTGCAAACCTCATTCTCCGAGCGCATACGCAAGACACAGCTGAGTGCACGCCTCAACTATGCCCTCAGGCTGAGCGAAGCCCATTCGTTCGGTCTGAGCGGTCAGTACGGCTACAAGCCTGTCCACATCTGGGACTACGACGAGCAGCAGGAGAGGCACGACTACTACAGCAGCGAGAATGTAGCCGAAGGAGCAGCCACACTTAGGGGCAGATGGAGGTTGGCAGACGGCAAAGGTTCGTGGTCGTACAGCGTAGGTACGAAGGGAGCCATAAAGAAGACCAACAAGCAGGTGATGCCCCTGGCAGAACTCACCTTCCTCTACGGACCGTTGCGCCTGAAGGTGGGAGCAGAATACCAGTGGAACGAAGTGGGCATCAACGACTGGTCGGGTCGAGTGGTGCTGGGGTGGCAGATAAACAGGTCCAACCGTGTGCGCCTATTGGCGAACCGCCAGCTCCGACTGCCCAACATGATTTCGCAAGAGGTAGGAACCGACTTCATCTCCAACCTCAGGTGGAACCACCATCGCCTCACCATGAATGCAGGAGTGAACTACTGCAAGAGCAAGGACCTCACCCCCTCCACCGACACCCGCTACCTCAATGCCAACCTCATGGCAATCTACCAGTACCGCATCCTCCTCGTGTCCATGACCGCCAACTTCTACACCCACAACGAGGACCACAGCTCCGAGGACACCTTCAACTACAAGACCTACTGTAACCTCTCCCTCATGCCCTCCCTCAACCTCCGCAGCGGTTGGCGCACAGCCATGAACCTGCGCTACTACAGCAAGGTGCATCTCCGCGACCTCGAGCAGGGCGACTGCCTCAGCCTCCAGCTCAACGTAGGCAAGACGTGGGGCAAATGGAGCGTCTATGCCTATGGTCGTGCTCCCCTCACTGGGCGCACCACCAATCTTGACAAGCATACCAATATAGTCAAATCCTCATACCTCGTCCATCGCTCCGTAGGATGTGGAGTGAGCTTGGATTTTTGAAACGAACAAAATAGTTTGCATCGAGAAATTTTGACAAACAACAGTTATTCCCCTTAATTAATGAATACAATAAAACTAAATAATGGCAAGGCAATACCTCAGATTGGTGTTGGCACTTGGACCCTGAAAGGCGAAACAGCCTCAAACAATGTAAGATTGGCACTTGAGGCAGGTTTCCGCCATATTGATACCGCACAAGGCTATGAAAATGAGTCCGAAGTGGGACAAGGCATCATAGACAGCAAAGTGGCTCGTGAAGACATCTTCCTCACCACGAAGGTGGCTACCAATATCATGAGAGAAGGAAAGGATGCAGTCCGAAAGTCTATCGAGGAGAGTCTCCACAAACTCAAGACAGACTATCTCGACCTCTTGCTCATACACTGGCCTGTAAAGGACTGTGTAAAGGACACATGGGAGGTTATGGAAGACTTCGTACGTGAGGGAAAGGTACGTTCACTTGGTGTGAGCAACTTCAACCGCCATCATCTCGAAGACCTGCTTTCGTATGCAGAAATACGTCCTGTAATCAATCAGATAGAAGTCCATCCACTTATGACACAAGAGGAGAACATAGCCTACAACCATGAACTTGGCATTCAGATTCAGGCTTGGGGACCATTCGGACAAGGCGATATAGACGTGGTGGGACATCCAGTGCTTCAATCACTTGCAACAAAATACTGCAAGACTGCTTCGCAGATTGTGCTTCGTTGGATTGTGCAGCGTGGTCTCATCACCATTCCTCGTTGCAAACCAAATCATTTCAAGGAGAATCTTGAAATCATGGAGTTCGCCTTGAGCGATGAGGATATGACTGCAATCTCTGCACTCAACCAAAACCTTCGCAGCAATGTATTGAACGACCCAGAGACTTTCCCTTGGTAGTTGTCTCAAAATCACAGATGGATCATGCCATGATAGCAAAGGCAAAGCAATCAGCGGACGGAGTCTGCACCCTTGAACCTAAAGATACATGGAACATAAAATAAAAACATCCCAACTTCTCTGAGACAAATGATAAAGAAACTATTCATAAGTGCATTCGTTGCACTTTCAATAATGTCCTGCGGAAACCAGGACAAGCAGATTGAATCCGTCGTGGACAAACAAACTACAATGGATGAGGTGATTATGTCTCGCCGTAGCATCCGCAAATGGCAAGACAAGACTATCAGCCGTGACACACTTGATACTATTATGAAACACGGTATCAATGCTCCAAACGGCAAAGGCATTCAGGCGTATGAAGTTCGTGTGATTGACAAGCCAGAGCTGCTGAAGGAAATGTCGGATGCCGTTGTGAAAGATATGCCAGAGGTCGGTCAACGTGAAGGATTCAAGAATATCTTCGTTGATGCACCATGCGTAGTTTTCATTGCTGCATACGATGATTACGATCTCTCGCAGGTTGACTGTGGTTTACTGGGTGAAAACATCATCCTCTCTGCCTGGTCAATGGGAATTGGTTCATGTTGCTTGGGCAGTTCTGCAAGAATGCTCAACAATTCTGAGTCTGCTGCAACATACATGGAGAAACTCAATTTCTCAGAACATTACAAACTCCTATATTGCATTGCACTCGGTTATCCTAACGAAACACCTGATGCAAAGCCTCGCAATGAGGGAAAAATACGTTACATTTAAGTGCCTGATGCTACCATGCGAGTTGAGCAAACACATGTAATGAAGTCAGAATGTATTGATGACGAATTGATTTACTCGGAATTTTTGAACTAAAAAAAATGATTTCTATTCGTTGAACTCACACCCTCTTTGAGGACAAGGACATGAAGCAGTATATGCAGCAGAGGGTGAGGGATTCGGCTAATGGGAGTGCTAACCACAGTCCTGGTACTCCAATGAGCATGGGAAGGAGGATGAAGGCGGGGATGGTGAACACGAATCCACGCAGGATGGTGCATGTCGTAGCTTTCTGTGCCTGTTCTATGCTCTGGAAATAACCTATCAGCACAAGGTTGATGGCTATCATGAGGAACGACACGGAGAAGTATGGCATTCCCTCCACACAGAGTTCGTATGCTCTGCAGTCCGTCGGCAGGAAAGTGGCTGAAATCAGTTCTGCCCCAACCCAAAGGATGAGCATACCTGCCACTCCTGCCCAGAGGGCTGTGGTGAGTGCTATCTTCAGTGCTGCACGCAGTCGGGTCTCGTTCTTCATTCCGTGAGCAAAGGAGATGATGGGTTGCACACTCTGCACTATGGCATTTCCGACCATGAAGACGATTGGCATGCAATAGCAACAAACGGAGAATGCCGCCACACCGTCCTCCTTCAGATAGTGGATGAACACATAGTTGCCCACTATCATCACAGCAGCAATGGCAAGTTCACCTATCAATCCCGAAAAGCCTATCTTCATCTGGTAGGCAAGGTTACGGAGAGTGAGTCTGAGGCTCTTCATGGAGAGTTTCAACCTATAGAAATGAACTGTCTTTCTGTATCTCAGCAGATATATCCATACAGGGATATTGCCCAGTGTGAATGCCGTAGTAGTGGCTATGGCTGCTCCCTCCAGTCCCATCTGCATAGGGAAGATAAACACATAGTCGAGTATGATGTTGAGCAAAGCCATGCCGCAGTTTATCATCATTGCCCAGCGAGGCGAACCATCAAGTCTTACCATGAACATCGACACCATTCCAAACAGATTGAATGGACACAGCAGGCATATCCACCTGAGATAGGAGCATGCTTGGGGCATCAACTTGTCGTTGCAACCAAACAGGCGGCACACCTCTTCCTGAAAGATGAAGCAAATCGTTCCGAGTATTGCCCCCACGCAGAATCCCGCTATCACTCCTTGCGTGAGATTGATATTCGCTGCCTTCACATTTCCTTGCGAGAGGTGTATGCTTGCCACCACATTGCTGCCTATTCCGAACATCAGTCCCAGTCCTCCTGCAAGCATGAAGATAGGTGCCACGATATTCACCGCAGCCAAAGCGTCGCTTCCCACACCGTGTCCAACGAATGCACCATCGGTTATGTTCAGCACCACCATCGACACCATTCCCACCAGTGTTGGGAAGAACATCTTCCTGAACAACTCTGGTATCGGTGCAGTCGAAAAATCTATACTATCTCGTTCCTTCATTTAATACTTCTTTACCTTGAACAAGGGCGTTCTCTTTCTTCTTTCTTTCAGAATTCGTGCAAAAGTAGTAATAATAGGAGGAAAAAACAAATTATTCATCGATAAAACATATCGGCAAAGAATGGCAGGTGATGTTTTTGGAAAAACAAGGGCTGCGAGTCTCACGACTGGCAGCCTTTTACTAACTAAAACCAAAAATCTATGTCAATAACTAATCAACGTATAATATTACTAATCTTTCTTTTGTTTCAACGATGCAAAGGTAGGGAGTATTTGGAAGATGGAGTAATATTTGCAATGGTTTGGGGAAAATAGAAGAAGGGAAGAATAGTTTTGCTATTTTCGTTGCGAAAAAAGAAATGGACACTCTGTGGGAGGAGTGTCCATCTGTATTGATGAAGAGGAAAAGCAACTTTAATATATTGTGGTAGATGCAGGCAATTCCTTTATAAGTGTCTGCAGTGCGGCACGGCGTTCAGCCCATGTCTTGTATGAATCCGCCTTGAGTTGCTTGCCAGCCTTTACAGGGGAAGTGGTGATGACTACAGGAGAGGCACCTTCCGAGATGAGTTTGTCGGCTATGAGATTTGCTCCACCTACCGTGAACCAACTGTCGAAAGACTCGCCCTTAGGTGGCACAACCTGAATGACACGAGTCATCTTGTTTCGTGAGGCGGGGAGATAGGTGACTGTGCGACTGGTCATGTGGTAACTAACCTTTCCAAACTGTACATCAGGCTTTGCCTCGACAATGTTCTGAATATCAAAAGGACTATTGACATTTGAAAGCACACTATACTTGAAACCTGGAGCAGAAGAGATGTGCACGTTGGTTGGGTCTGTCACCTTTGTGCCATCCACAACAAAGCAGTACTTATACACATCATCCACATTCTCCGACAGGGTGATGCTCCAGATGCCATTCTCATCCTTCTGCATAGCGGTTGGGGCAGCAAGCATTTCGCCTTCAAGAAGCACCTCCTTTGCCTCTGGGGCTGAGATACGAAGGGTGACAGCACTGCCATTCCACTCTGGCGACACAACCTGTCGAGGGAACAGGCGAGCCATAACACCCGGAGTGAACTGCTTCTCCTCACCTGTCTTCGCCTTTGTAGGCTGAGCATTGAGCATTGCATCCCTTGAGGCATCCTTGTCGAAGAGAAGCTGCATGGTCTTATACAAGAAATACTTGGCATTCATCCATGTGTGTCCAAACTTATCCGATGTGTATTCCTTCACACAACGAATGTGGTGGTCATCAAGAAACTGCATATAGTCGCGAGCATTGCCATAGAGGAAATCGTCCGTTCCCACACCCAACCAGAAGAGGTTAATCCTTGTATTTGTCTTGTAGTATTCGTCATACACAGAAGGGATGTCGGTAGATGTGAATGAACTGTAAGAGCAGAGATACGAGAACTTATCAAGGTTGTGAAGACCGATGCTGAGACCTTGATTGCCACCACGCGAGAAACCACCAATGGCACGATGGTCGGCATCATTGATAGTGCGGTAGTGCGACTCGATGTATGGCATGAGGTCGCCCACAATGTCTTCGCTTACAACATCACGCATCATGCCTCCTGCCTCCTGCGAATGAAGGAGCTTTGTTGGATTGCCGTATGGAAGAACAACAATCATGTCCTTAGCCTTCGCCTCAGCAATGAGATTGTCAAGGATATAGTTCATTCTGCCCACCTTGAGATACACCTCCTCCGTGTCGGTTGTGCCGCTGATAAGGTAGAACACAGGATAATGCTTCGAACGGTCACGACCATAATCGGCAGGGGTATAGACAATAGCGTTGTTCACACCACCAAGTGCCTTTGAATAATAATGTATATAATCCACCTTGCCATGAGGCACATTCCGTATGTCATGAGGAAGAGAACCAGGAATGGACGAAGGGATTTCAAGCAGACTGTTCTTGAATCCTTCATTTGGGAAATACTGTTCACAGAGAGGGTCCATGACACTCACCCCATCCACGATGAAGCAGTATGGGTACATGTCGGGAGCAGCAGGACCGAGCGTTGCAGTCCAGAGTCCTGTGGTGGTGTCCTTTGTCATCTTGTTGCGACCTGCAAACTGAACATCGACCTGCACATCTGTTGCATTGTCATTCTTGTACTGGAAGGTTACTGTACCATCGGCATTCACGATGGTTGACTTATAGCCTCGCTGCTGAGCAGAGGTTGTCAAGGCGAATGCAAAAAGGAATACGAAGAGAATTTGTTTACTCATGATTTATGACTTTAATTATTGTTCATTATCATTTATATCGCCGTGCAAAGATAATCATTTTTCATGAAAATGGGTATTCTCTTTGCTATTTATTCAAAAATCACTAATTTTGCAGACTGAATGGATAAGGGTTTTGCAAAAAGGATACAGATGATTCATCCGAAGTATATATGCCATACGACTGTGTGTGCCATCATCCTGATGCTGATGATGGGGGGTGGTGTGTGTGCCTCTGCTCAGGGCAACAGTGCAAGGTATGAGGTGCAGGTCAGAGGGGGCGCAATGGCTGGATATGCCATTCCGCATAATATGTATGCAAGGGAACTGCTCACTGGCTGCCGACTCATCACGGGGTATAACGTCTCGATGGGGTGGAGAGCAAGGGGCGAGGAGGCGAGCGTGAGCGACGAACTCTATGGTCGCCCTACGATAGAGGGTGGACTGATGGTGCTGGACTATCAGCATGTGCCGCTGCACAATGTGGGCGAGAAGGGTTATTTCCCTGGACGTGAGCCTTCGACCATCGGACAGATGATTACTCCATACGCTGCGGTGTCACGACCTCTGTTCTCGACAAGGGATGTGGAATTGGGGTTCTACTCCATGCAGGGTATAGGCATCTGCACCCATCCATACGACCTCGTGAAGAACCCTGAGAATGAGTTCGTCGGTGCTCGTTTCGCCATTCTGATTAGTCTGGGCATGTACGGCAAGGTGCGTCTCTCGGACCACTGGCACCTCGGTGTTACTGCTCAGTTTCACCACTACAGCAACGGCAGACTCGACTTCCCGAACATGGGCATAAACAGCGGGGAGGGAGGGGTGCAACTCATCTACTCGCTGAATCCCGACCCAGTGCATCGCAAGCCATACGACTGGATGCATCGTGCCGACTCGCTGAAAACGAAGTGGGGGAAGCACCTGTATGTGGATGTCAACGCTTCGTGGATGCCGAGGGTGCTGCTGGCAGAATGGTTGTGTAAGTGGTACCACACTCCGAAGACTGACCCCGACTACCGCACGGGCAAGTTCAGTTATCATCACAGCGTGGCGCTTGATGCCTCCTTGATGTACCGATACAGTCGCAAGTTTGCATCGGGCATCGGGGTGGAGTACATCTATGCCCCTATAGGCGAGGACATAAAGTATTGGGAGGACCGCACGGGGTCGAGCAATCCGCTGTGCAGTCCGCATGGGCTGAACGTGAGTCTGCAGCACGAGGCGTTCTACAAGAATATAGGTGTGCATCTCTCACTGGGATACTACATCAAGCGTGAGCCTCAGCAGGAGAACGACCAGATAAGTCCTGTGTTCGAGACTGTAGGTCTGAGGTACTATCTGCCCGCCTTCAAACGAAGGCTATACATAGGCTACAACATCCGAGCAAGAGCCACCACGGCAGACTGCTTCCAGTTCTCGTTGGGATATAGAATTGGGGAGAAGAAATGAAATAAGGGAACATAATTTGTTTTTTTGTCAAGAATTAGAGAATTAGAGAATTTTTGCCTTACGGGGTATCATTTGATTTAATGAGATTTTTCATGCCCTTGGCATGGATAGCCTACCGGATGGTTTCTAAAAGCAAAGCTTTTGGCAATTCTTATTAATCCAAAACTATAACCGAAAAGTAAAAATTCTCTAATTCTCTAATTCTTGACAAATATAAAATTATCATATAATAATTACTTATCCTAAATAAAAAATCAAAAATAAACGGGGAAAAGTTTGTTCATTTCATAAATAAGTAATACCTTTGTCGCGGAATTGGAAACGAGGTGCATTCAGCATCTTGTGCAAGGGAATCAGGTGGAAGACCTGAGCTGTTCCTGCAGCTGTAAACCATTTTCTCGAGAAGCGGACACACAGTGTCACTGACCTAAAGAGTCGGGAAGACCGTTCGTTTCATGGTGAGCCAGAAGACCTGCCAACTATCCGTCCAGTAATAATTATCACTCCCAGGATTTGGAGTTAATTACCTAACATTATTCAAGCAAGAAAAGTGAAATTTCTATTGCCACTCATCCTCGTGATGGGTTCTTGTGCTATATCCGCACTGGCACAAGATGTGGAGAAGACCGACACGCTCAGGGAGGTTGTTGTGACTGGTACTGGCACCAGACACCTGCTGAAGGATGCTCCTGTGCAGACAGAGGTCATATCCCGAAAGATGCTTGACAGCTACGGCGGCAAGAGCATCGAGGACATCCTCGGTGGACTCACAGCGTCGTTCGCCTTCAGCGAGGGCGACATGGGGAGCCAGATGCAGCTGAATGGGCTTGGTAACTCCTACATCCTTATCCTCATTGACGGCAAACGCATTCATGGCGATGTGGGAGGAGAAAACGACCTCGGACTCATCGACCCGCACAACATCGAGCGCATCGAGATAGTCAAGGGAGCACAGTCTGCACTCTATGGCAGCGATGCTATGGCTGGGGTAATCAACATCATAACCCGAAAGCATGACAAGGAAGGACTGATGCTGGAGAACACCACCCGATATGGTTCGTACAACGATGTGCGCCAACACAATGGAGTGGGATTCTCGTTCGGCAAACTGTCCAGTTACACCAACCTCCAACTGCAGCACACCGACGGATGGAGGAACACTGGCGATGAATACACGGAGGCTATGGTGGTACACGACTCACGAAACAAGACCGTGAACCAATACACCAACTGGCAGGTGGCAGAACGATTGGACTATGCTCTGAGCAAGGACATTGGGCTGTATGCCGAAGGGATGTTCTACAAGAAGAACATCAACCGCCCGAAGTGGGGCAACTACCCTTCCTGTGATGTCTATACCTACGACCTCATGTATAAGAATGCAAGTGCAAGTCTCGGTGGCAAGTATATCTTGAAGCCATCGGAGGATGGAGGGCAGAGGAGTTATGTCGGTCTCGACATAGACTGGAACATGCACGACTACTTCTACACCTACACCCACCGCACATACGAGGATGCCTACATCGACGGTGTGCTGGAACATGGCATTCCGTTCTATCCTGGACAGAAGAGGTTGCAGAGCGACCAACAACGCATGATGGCTGGACTAAAGGGCGTGTTCTTCCTTCCTTACGAGAACACCCTGAACACTGGGCTCGAATACCGCTACGACTACCTCCATGCTCCGATGCGAACCGACAAGGGACACGCAAGCGACTGGACTGGAGCGGTGTATGTTCAGGATGAGTTCAACATGGTGTCGTGGTTCAACCTCACTGCAGGTCTTCGACTGGTGGATAACGAGGGCTATGGTGTTCGTCTCACTCCAAAGGTCAGCACCATGTTCTCAGCAGGCGATTTCCGTTTCCGACTGGGATGGAGTCAGGGGTTCAAGACTCCAACCGTGAAGGAACTGCACTACCGCTACCTTCATGTGATGGGTTCGAGCACCTTCTTCAACATTGGCAACAAGGACCTCAATCCTCAGACCAGCAACTACTACAGCGCAAATGCCGAGTATAGAGGCAAGAGGTGGACTGCATCCATCACGGGGTATTACAATGTGTTGGACAACATGATAGCATTGGTCAATGTTCCTGTTGGCGAAATTCCTGCTGGTATCACAACGGCTTATCTTGGCGATGGTAGCAGCAATGTGCAGGCAAGGATGTACAAGAACATGGAGGATGCAAAGACCTACGGAGTGGATGCCAATGTGTCCTTCAAGTTGACAAAGGAGATAACCCTTACTGGAGCATACAGTTTCCTCAACACTGATGCCCATCAGTACAACTCCTCAAAGGACAGGCTGGAGAATGTCATCATCGATGGTACGGCACATCACAAATGGAGTGCATCAGCGGTATGGACACATGGTTTCAGTCCTACTTATAAATTAGGAGTGAACCTCTCCACTCGAGGCAGCAGCACTCGATACTATCAGAACAACGGCAATGGTAAGCCGTTCCAGATATGGCGACTGAACACCACTCACGACTTCGGCAGGCCAAAACAGAAATTCAGTTACAGGGTGGAGGCAGGAGTGGACAACATACTGAACCATGTAGATAGGACGATGCATCCCTATCATCTCGGCACCACTTCGGCAGGAACAACGGTTTACACTTCGTTCACCATTCGTTTCAAACAGGGGAAAAAACTAAATAATACTAACATAAAAAAACAAACAAACTATGAAGAAGATTAAATTCCTTCTTGTTGCAGCAATTGCAGCACTCGGTTTCGCTTCTTGTGACAAAGAAGACGATCCAACACAGAACCTCGTTTCTGAGTATCAGTACAACGACCAACTCGTAGCACAACAGAAGGCTAAGTCGGGCAACGACAAGGCTATCCTCCTCGTTGCCTTCGGTTCGACTTGGAACAACTCGTTCCTTGCCTTCGATGCCACTAAGGCTGCTTACGAAAAGGCTTTCCCAGGTTATGATGTTTATGTTTCTTTCTCATCAGACATCTGCATCAACCGTGCAAGTGTTGGTGAGAATGTAGATGAAAAGGGCGAGATTGTAAAGCGTGACTACTACGAACCACGCTACCTCCTCCACGCTATCGGTGCTTCGAAGTACAGCGAAATCCGTGTTCAGTCGCTTCAGGTTATCCCTGGTGAAGAGTTCGCTAATGTTGTGGCTTGCGTTAAGAAGTTTGGCAACAACGGTTACATTTCATCTGCTCACCTCGATGATGAATATCTCTCAAAGGTTGACATCCGTCTCGGTATGCCACTCCTCAACAACCCAGTTGATGATGTTGATGAAGTTGCAAGTCAGCTCAATCAACTCTATGCTTCTGAGGCAAAGAATGGTGTTGTAGCATTCATGGGACATGGTAACCCTGACACTTACGACACTTTCAAGGCAAACATCCGTTACACTCAGCTCGAAGAGACACTCCAGAAGTATAGCAAGAACTACTATGTAGGCACTGTTGATATGCCAGAAAACTACAAGCAGGATGTGCTTGGTCGTATGCAGGCTAACGGTATCAACAATGGTAATGTTTATCTCCATGCCCTCATGTCAATCGCTGGTGACCATGCTCACAACGACATGGCTGGCGAAGGTGAAGAATACTGGGATGAAGAAGAAGAGGAATCAGAGGACAACAGCTGGTTCGAGTTCTTCAACCACAAGGGCTACAAGGCTACTGCTCCTGTAAAGAACAACCACCCACTCGGTCTTCTCGAACTTGAAGGTGTTCGTCAGGTATGGATTCAGCACACTAAGGATGCAGAAACACTTGAGGATGCTTATCACTCAATGTATCCAGAAGAGTAAAAAAATCTCTCTACACAAAAAATATCATTTGAAGTTATTGAATAGGGCAACCGAAAGCGTTCGGCTCTGCCCTATTTTTCTTATCTTTGCAAAATGAAAAAGAAGATTTATAATTTATCTTTGCAAAAATGAAAAAGATTTTACTCACATTAACCACGCTTGTCACTCTCTTTTCTTGCGGACTCAGCACAGACAAAGGAGAGGTGACTGCCGACTCACTCTTTCAGCAGCACGATTCCATCCTTGCTCATGCTGATGAGTATTCTGACACTATCGTCATCAAGTATGCACAAGGTCTCAAGGTGAAGTACGAAAGTGATGGCATTCATGTCACTATCACCAACCCTGACCCTTCAGCAAAACATTCAAAGGCAGAAGAACTGGTCATCACAAAACCATCTAACAAATTCATCTGCACTACAGCCCTACAACTTGGCAACTTCGAAGTGCTTGGACTTGAAGACAAGATTGTAGGCATGAATTCACTTCGTAATCTCTTCTCTCCAAAGATGAAACAGCAGATGGAAAATGGAGAGACAATGCGAATTGGCAAGGAAGGCAACTTCGACCTCGAATCTGTCATCGTAACCAACCCTGACTATATCTTTGTCTCTGCAAGCAAACATGGTGGTTTTGAGGCTTTGAAGGAATGCGACATTCCTCTCATCTCACATCATGGTTACAAGGAAACACATCCACTTGGACAGGCAGAATGGATAAAACTCATTGGTCTGCTTACTGGTGAGACTCGCCGTGCAAATGCTGTATTTGCCGACATCGAAACAAAATACATGAAGCTGAAGGATGAGGTTGCTGCTCTTATTGCTCAGGATGCAGACAACAAGACAAAGGGTTCACTCCCAACTGTTGCTTCTGGTCGCCAACTCCGTGATGGATGGTACATCGTTGGTGGCAATAGTTATATGGCACAGATATTCAAGGATGCTGGTGCTGAGTACATCATGAAGGACAACGAGGATTCTGGTGGCACAACTCTCGACTTCGAAGCCGTTTATGCCAAGAGTGTCGGTGCAGACTTCTGGCAGATCGATGGTGCATTTGATGGCGACTTCACTCTTGCTGACCTTATGGCAGAGGATGCTCGTTATGCAGACTTGAATGCTTATAAAAATGGTAAGGTCATCTTCTGCAATCTTACGAAGACACCTTACCGCGAACTATCTGCCGTACAGCCTCATCTCCTTCTTGCCGACTTCGTGAAGGCTTTCCATCCAGAGATTCTTCCAAAGTACGAACCTAAGTACTACAAACTCATCAAGTAGTCGGGATGTTCTGCCCAATACCAATGGGTATAGCCCGCAACAACATTCTTGTACTTGTAGATGGCAGTAGGCACTTTCATCCCCTTTGCCGAACATTGATTTTGAATCATGAGTACACCATCAGGCAATACACCTTCCTTGATGGATGAATAATGAAACTCATGACCTCTATACAAATGCCCATCAACAAGCATCTGACGATAGCCAAGATGCAGATGGGCATTTTCCATTGTTGCATCCAAAGGCAGAACACCACACATCTCCTTGTCATCAATGCTTCTTGTCAGGTACATGAATCCTCCACATTCTGCAAATACCCTGCCACCATTCTCAGCATATCTCCTGATGCTCTGTCGCATCGTCTCGTTTGCCGAAAGTTCATCAGCAAAGAGTTCAGGATAACCACCAGGCAGATAGAGGAAATCACATTGAGGCAAAGCCTCATCACGAAGTGGAGAGAAGAACGCCACCTCACCTAAAGTCTTCAACGCATCAATATTGGCACGATAAGTGAAGTTGAAGGCTTCGTCTTTTGCAACAAGTATTCTCATGACAATAACAATTCTATGTTTACATTCCGTTCCACCTCATCAGCAGCAAGATTGATGAGGTGTTCTGTTTCCTCTCTTGCCGTGATGGTCAGTCCAAGATGACGACCTGGAATGTTTAGTTCTGCATTCTTCTTCATATATCCCAAACAAGGCACACCAGCATCCCGACAAGCTTCCTCAAGGAAATGGAAATGATTGTCTGATGCCACCATATTGAATACAACTCCCGCTATCTTGACATCAGGATTGAAGTGCTTGAATCCATAGATAAGTGGAGCCACACTATACGCTACCGACTTGGCATTCACCACAAGAATGACAGGAATGCCGAGCATCATGGCTATCTCAGCACTTGAACCCTTCGACTTGTCATATCCATCAAAGAGCCCCATCACTCCCTCTACCACTCTCACATCTTTATCCTTACCATATCTGTCAAACACATGCTTGATATGCTCAGCAGAAGACATGAAGGAGTCGAGATTTACAGATTCGTTTCCAGAAGCCATCTCGTGAAACATCGTGTCGATATAGTCTGGTCCACACTTAAACGGCTGCACATTCAGTCCTCTGCGTTTCAATGCACGCAGCAGTCCCATCGTGAATGTTGTCTTGCCTGAATTAGATGTAGCGGCACCAATTAAGAAACCTTTCATATTTTGAATACCTACTTATTATCCAACCTTATTTTTTACCCAAAAGAACCCACAACACCACTGGTGCACCAATCAGGGCTGTCACGGAATTGATTGGCAAGGCACCCTCGAAACCTGGTAGTCGAGCAATGAGGTTGCAGACAAGTGCAAGACTTGCTCCGCAGAAAAGTGTTGCAGGCAACAGAATGCGATGGTCTGCCGTACTGAACAATCCTCGACAGATATGAGGAACGGCAAGTCCGAGAAACATGATTGGACCACAATACGCCGTGACAATCGCCACAAGAATACCTGCAGAAGAGATTATCAGCAATCGGGAACGCTGCAGATTGAGTCCGAGATTCCTTGCATATTGTTCTCCAAGAAGAAGCATGTTCAGAGGTTTTGCAAGCAACATTGACAAAGGCAACAGAACCGCCATCAATCCACAGAACACATAAACTTGCCCTCCAGTCACTCGTGCAAAAGAACCAAGTCCCCAAATGACATAAGCTCGTATATCCTCTTCTGTAGAGAAATACTTCAGCACACCAATGATGGCTGTAGCGATATAACCTATCATCACACCCACAATAAGGAGCGTGACATTGCTCTCCACCTTTTGTGCCAACCACATGATAAGTGCCATGACCGACAATGCTCCAATGATGGCAGCAAAGGTGAGAGCGGTATTTCCGAATAGTCCGAAACGGGAAATGATGCCTCCACCAAGTGTTCCGGAAAGCAATACCACGAAGGCTACACCAAGACTTGCCGCACTACTGATGCCCAACACCGAAGGACCAGCAAGTGGATTATGAAACACGGTCTGCATCTCAAGACCAGCAACTGCAAGTCCAGAACCACAAGCCAATGCCGTGAGAGTCTGAGGCAAACGAGTCTTCATAATGATGTTTGTCCACACCTCACTTGTGTTCTCATCCGTAAACAAAATAGAAAACACCTCCCTCATAGGGATTGCTACCGACCCCATCATGAGGTTGAGCATAAAGAACAATGGAATGCTCATAACGAGTAGTGCCATCACACTTGGTCGTCGCATATAATCTGTATGTTTAATCGTCCTTTGTAAATCTGTTCACAATGTTCTCGACATAGGTCCTTTATCTTGTCGAAGAATTCTGGTGGCATGAAGGTCCACAGTTCTCTGGCAAGGGTGATGCCATCTATCTGCGATGCATACTCAGGAGATAGAGACTTCAAGAACTCTTTGTTCATCTGTACCTTGTGGGAATGTGTGTCGAGATGTCCTTCTGCCAATTTCACTGCCTTCCCTATCATTATGCCGAGTGTCACTTCCGGTATGGCGAGTTCTTCTGCCGCCTTCAATGCCTCCCCAATGAAATTGCCGTAATGAATGCACCTCACATCCATCTTTGAGAGCAGATAATCTTCGCTCTTCTTTCCCGAGACAAAAGCAATATGACTGCAATGGATGGCGGCAGCCACCTCTACCTCTCGGCGAATGCTCTCGACGAATGCCTCGTTGGAGAGTGGCGACACAATGCCCGATGTGCCGATTATACTTATTCCGCCAACCACTCCTACCTTTGGATTGAATGTCTTCTTCGCAATCTCTTCACCATTCTCTACGGAGATGATGACATCCACTCCTGATGAGGTCAACCTTCTGCTCGACGATCGAAGGGGAGTCAATGCCTCAATCTCCTGACTTATCATCATTCGAGGGGTGGTGTTGATGGCTGGTCCACCTACTGGTATTCCAAGTCCAGGCAAGGTGACTGTCCCTACTCCTTTGCCTTGCAGAAAACGAATCTCACCAGTATCGTTCCACCTCACCTCTGCCGTTATCTTGCATCCTCTTGTCACATCTGGGTCGTCGCTGAAATCCTTTACTACCGATGCCCTTCCTCTCGACTCTACTTGGACAGGAATGGTCATCACCTCTGCATCGGGAAGGGCAAACGACACCTCTTCCACACTCTCCTCATAGAGCAGGGAGAGGAGTGCTGCTTTTGTGGCGGCTGTAGCACAGGCTCCGGTGGTGAAACCAGTCCTTAAAGGGAAGAAGTCGGGAACGATATGTTCTATAGCTCTTCGCAGCCCATGTCTGCCTGTCACTAAAGTGGCATCCTTCGATGGTTGAGGTGCCTCGACCACAAACACCTTGAGTCCAAGTTCGAGTGCTGCATCGACCTTTGCATCAAAACCGCCGCTCTCACCACTTTCCTTCGTGATGATGGCATCACAGCCTATGTGCTGAATCAAAGCCTTTTCGTCTGCCTTCGAGGGAAGCGAACAGTCATTATTATAGAATAGAAGATTGCTTGTCGGAAATTCATTCTGGAGCGCTATCTCTATGCTTTCTGGTCGCCGAAGAATACGGAAAACAGTCTTGTGATGCTGCCAGTAGCCTTTGAGTTTGCTGATGGTATTAGCACCCGAAAGGGCAAGGAGCAGGGCGATGTTTTCTCCGCTCATCTTGCCAACCGCCTCTTCATAATCTTTGCAATACTCCACTCCATCCTTATGTGGGGAAAAGGTGCGAAGCAAGCGAACAACGGGCATTCCTGTATCAGCAATAGCACGGTGCAGATTCTCCGCAAAGGGATGGGCTGCATCAACGATACACTTCACACTGTGTTCACGGCAGAAGTCGTTCATCATTTCGGCAGTCATGGCACCAGAGAGACGCACTCCATTGTGCATCTCCACCTCTTGTGTCTCACTCCTTGTAGAGTAGTAGAATGGTTTGCCTGCCTGTTCACAGACTTCCACCGCAAGACGGCCCTCCGTTGTTCCACCGAAAATCAGTATCATTTCTTTCCTTTTCTGAACATGTGAGTGAAATGACCATCGTACAACTTACTCAGTCCCTCACGATTGTCGATAGCATCACCCACCACAATCATGGTGGTGAGGGTGAGGCGGTGCTTCTTCATGATAGCAGCGAGGTCCCCCAATTTGCCACGATATATCTTCTGGTCTTTCCATGTCAGTTTGTAACATGCAGCCACAGGTGTCTCAGGAGGATAACCACCAGCAATGAGTTCGTCCTGCACCTGTTGTGCCAAATTGGCTGAGAGGAAGATGCACATAGTGCTTTGATGTGCCGCAAGCAGATGGAGTTTCTCCTTGTCTGGCATAGGAGTGCGACCTTCACCACGAGTGAGGATGATGGTCTGGCACTTCTCTGGTATAGTGAACTGGCTTCTCAGTTCGGCTGCAGCAGCAAGGAACGACGATATGCCTGGAGTGATATGGTAGTCCATGCCACTCTCATCGAAGAATGCCATCTGCTCCTGTATAGCACCATAGATGCATGGGTCGCCAGTATGGAGTCGGACAACGAGTTTGCCCTTGTCGTAGAATTCCTTCATGAGTTCAAACTGTTCTTCAAGGTCCATGTTGGCAGACGAACGGACTGTGGCTCCTCGCTTTGAGCAGAAGGTGAGTTCACGAGGCACAAGACTGCCAGCATAGAGAATGAGGTCTGCCTGTTCGAGGAACTTACGACCACGAACACTCACCAGTTCTGGGTCGCCAGGTCCAGCACCGACAATCTCGATGTGTCCCTTGCGCTCTATCTCCTTGTCTTGGGCAAGGGCGTATGTATAGTGTGAAATCTTTGAGTCTTCTTCCGACACAAACTTGCCCTTCTGCTTCTCGATGACAAGCATTCCCTGTGTGTTTGGAGCCTTTGCCGATGCTTCTGCCACTCCGTAGCAGCCTGTCACCTCAAACACCTTATCGGAAGGATTAGGAATCTTTATCTTTGCAAGTTCTTCGGCTGAGTAAATCTTCACCTCTGCATGAGGAATGAGTTCGGCAAGGTGATGCAGAAGTGGTTCGTCCTTCTTCAGTTCGATAGTGCCGATGGTAGAGATGGACTCCGTAGCATAGCCAGCAAGGTTGAGTTCGCTGATGAGCTGTTCGGCTATGCCGACAGGAGCAAGTTTCTGACATCCCACTCCGAGATGCAGACAAGGAGGGAAATACTGAATGGTTGGAACATCCTGAGTAGGATATGCCTTTGGCGAAACGATGATGAGCAGGTCGTACTTCGTGTCGTTCCTTCGGCAATAGAATCTGTAGTCGCTGAAACTGCGGAACACCTTGACATGAGCAGGACAAGTCTCCTCCATGTACTTTGTGCCTTCATCCTCACACTCGATGACGAGGGCTGTAGGTTGCTTGTTGACAAACGCAGCAATAGCCTTGTTCGTCTGCAACCTCTTCAGTTTCTTCATCATCCATCCGTAGTCCTTAGCCATAGTGTCGAGAGCCCAGAGTCCTGTGTTGTCGCTCTGAGTGGTGATGACAGCCTCACCTCCTGTTATCATGGCTATCTGTCGAGCCAAATCATTTGCTCCACCGACATGACCACTCAGCACAGGGATGACATACTTACCAGTAGAATCGACACACACCACAGCAGGGTCGGTATATTTGTCGTCAATCATGTCCTTAATCTTACGGACACAGATGCCCAATGCTCCGATGAACACCAATGCCTCACCAGCAGCATATTCTCCGAGTTCCTTCTCTATTGTCTCAGCAAGTCGCTTGCCCTTGTCGTTTACATATTCATACTTTATCATACGGCTTTCAATATATATATTGCATTATGTTCGTCAATCGTTATTCTTGTCTCGCTCTCTATCCTCATACCAACGGCGGCAATGCCTTCAAGAAACATCTGTCTGCTCTCGTCCGACACGGAGTTGAACACAATGACTCCACCAGGATTGAGGACTGAATGTATCTTACTGAGCATCTCTCGCAGTCTGCCTCCATGTCCTCCGATGAAGACTGCATCTGGAGTACGATATGGTGTGATGTCGATTTGCATGAAGTCGCCTATCACAGTCTCGATGCCTGGAGTGCCAAAACGGCGGGAGTTGTCGAGCATCAGTTGCCTACCCTCTTCTCTTACCTCGAAGGCGGTAATGGAGAGATGAGGGAACTGCAGTTTTGCCTCTATGCTCACCGAACCTGTACAGAAGCCCACATCCCAGAATGTGTGTCTGCTTCTGAGGTCGAGCATGGAGAGCGACAAGAGTCGTATCGGCATCTTCGTTATCATCTTTGCCCTGCCATTGAGCAGGTGGAAGTCGCCTTCGGGAATTCCGAACGGACGAGGATGGTCCGCTGTCTTCTGCAGGATGATGCAGTTAGGAACGGAATACTCCTTGCCTTCCTCGTATGGAGCAACACACTCTGTGTCTTCGTTGCCAAGATTCTCGCCAACTGTCATGGTGTAGTTGTCATAACCATACTCCACCATTCGCTGCATGATGGCACTTGGTGTCTTGCGTCGGTCGGTCAGACAGCCTATCAGTCCTTCGCCCTGTATCAATGCCTCATCGAACTTGTTCCAATCACGGCCAGTAAGCGAAACGATATGCATGTCGTGGTATGGGAGGTTCATTCTGTGTGCCAACATTTGAAGGGAATGGAACGAAGGGAACACCTTCATCTCTACATCGGGACATTCCCTCTGCACCGTATTGGCAAAGCCATAGAACAAGGGGTCGCCCGAAGCGAAGATGACCACTTCGTCGTGATGCCTGTACTCCTCAAACACATCACTCAACGGCACGGTGATGTCTATCCACACCGCATCAGCAGGCAATGTGTCTGCCACTATCTCGTGGTGTCGCTTTCCACCTGAGAACACATGTCCCGAACGGATGATGTCCATCACCTTTGGTTCAAACCATTGTTCTCGGCTGTCCGATATTCCTATCACACTACACTTCCTCATACCCTACACATCCCTTCCTGGTTTCAACTGTTCTGCATCGTCAAAGGTCAAGACACTATTCACGAGTGTGGCGGCAAGGTTGCTTCCTCCCTTCCTTCCCTCGATGATAATCTTCGGGATGTCCTTGAAGGGTTTGGCGGCATGCTTGCTCTCCTCCACATGTACAAATCCTACTGGCGCTCCGATGATGCCAGCAGGATGGCACTTCTTCTTGCGGATGAGTTCGCAGAGTTCGAGAAGTGCTGTTGGTGCATTGCCAAACACATACAGGGCATCGGGATGTTCCTCTGCTGCAAGTCGCATACCAGCCTGTGCTCGGGTGATGTTGAGCGATTGTGCCATCTCGGCACCACGAGGGTCATTGATGTAGCACACCACCTCGATGCCGAGTCGCTGCAAGGCACCCTTCCTGATGCCAGAAGCAGCCATTGTCACATCGGTCACGATGGTCTTGAGCACACCTCTCTTGACCTTGTCATATAGTATTGCCGTTGCTTCGTTGTCCATCCACACGAGTCGTTCCATGTCGAAGTCGGCTGTGGTGTGGATAGCATGTAGCATAGGCCATAATTTCCAAAGCGGAATGTCGGGATTCTTCAGTTCCTTGCGAATGGTCTGGAACGACTTTATCATGATGTTCTGTCCCACATTCTTGCCCTCCTCCTGCTGCTGGCGGAAGTAACCTCGAGGTGTGATGAACTTATCATTTGAGATAAAGCTCTGGCTATTGCCGATGATGACAACGGTAAACATATCCACTTCCTCAGGGTCGAAGTCTGCAAGCGTGGTGAGGTGTATCTCCTGGTCTGCCCTACCCGCCTGTCGCACATATCCTACTGGCGTACTGAGTGAGCGTTCCTGCTTGAAGAGTTCCACAAGTCGGTGCAACTGCCAGTAGCGTCCGTTGCTCTTAGGATTATATATGGCAGTCACGAAATCGCCTATTGCCGCTGCCTTGATGCGTCTTTCTATGACCTGCCAAGGTGTCATCAGGTCACTCATCGAGATGATGCAGAGGTCATGACCTATAGGAGCACCAAGCAGGGAGGCTGCCTTCTGGAAGGCACTAATGCCTGGCAACACCTCAATGTCCATCGTTGGGTCCATTTCCCATATCAGTGGTGCCATGCCGTAGATGCCTGCATCGCCAGAGGAGATGACACACACGGTCTTGCCTTCGCGGGCAAACTGCAAGGCTTGCTCTGCTCGTTCGCGTTCCTTCTTCATGCCTGTATCTACACACAAGGTGTCGGGACTCAGGTATGCCTCTACGAACTGGAAATAGTATTTGTATCCCACCACCACATCGCTATTCTGTACTGCATGGAGCACAGCGGGGGTGATGTCTTCGGGTGAACCAGGACCTATGCCTGCTACATATATTTTCATTAGTCTTTGAATTTCAAAGTGAGTGAAACATAAACGCTTCTGCCTGGATTGATGGTCGAGAAGTTTGAGTTCCAATACGAGGTGTCGCGCTTATTGAAGATGTTCTCGATGCCAACGCTTGGTTCGAGAATGAAGTTGGTGAGGGTGACTGTGTGGCGTGTGTTCAAGTCCCACTGCTGGAACTTAGGAGCAAATCCGTAGGTGCTACTGTAGCGTTCGCCCTGGATATGTCCGTTCACATTCACATTGAGGTGGTACCTGTTCCATGTCTTGTCCCACGCTGCCGACACATTTCCTACATGCTTCACACTCTTATCCACAGGACTCTCCGTGATGATGTATTCCTGTGTCTTGGTGTCGAGAGTCTTGGTCTTTGCCTTCGAGTCGGTGAAGGTGTATCCACCGCCAACAGTGAATCCGCAAGGGAGGAGGAACTTCACATTGGTGCTGATGCCCTTCAAGGTAGCTCGGTCGATGTTGTCGCGCTGGCGAATGGTGGTCCATCCCTCTTCACGAAGACTGGCGAGGTGGGCATCTGCCTCTATCTCGCTGTCGGACATGGTACGGTAGTTTATCATGTAGCGGATGTTGTTGATGAAACCACTCACACTAATGTTCATCCACCGTGTGCCATACTCCACATTAGCATTCCAGAAGTCGTTCTTTTCTGGTTTGAGGTTAGGGTTCGACATGGTGTATCGTGCTGTAGTCTTTGCCTGGTCTGTGGCATAGAGCTGCGAGAGGCTTGGGGTGCGATAACCTCCTGCATAATTGGCACGAAGACGGAGTCCGCCGATGTGGTAGAAGAGTGCCACATTTGGACTCACATTGCTACCGAAATTATTGTTGTATGTGTAGCGCACACCGACTACCGCTTCGAGTCCCTTCACGATGTTCACCTCGTCCTGAGCAAAGAGGTTGTAGGTGTTGGTGTTCTCGCCCTCGATGTTGTCGCTCACACTGTTGAGATACTCCTGCACAAACTCTGCTCCCGCACTCAACTTGTTCCACGATGCAAGGCGGAAGATACCCTTCAAGGTTTCGTTGTAGTAATGTGTGCGTTTTCTCACCTCGTCGTAAGCCTCCTTGTCGGCAGTCTGCCAGTAGTCGTAGAACGATGTGAAATTGTCGCTGTACATGTCGAGATAGATGTGGGCATTCTTGTTTGGCACCCATCGCGCTCCTGCTCCATAACTGTACGACTGGTGATGCAGGTCGTAGGTATATGCAGCCTTCTCGGTGTACTTATATTCGCCCGTCTTCTTGTCCTTCGACTGTGTGAAATAGGTTGCCCCCTGTGGTCGGTTGGTGTTGTAGTCGTAGTAGTTGCCACGCACATACACATCCCACTTGTCGTTGAAGGTCCACGCCAACTTCTCGCTGAGGTTGTCGGAAGCAAATCCTACGGACATCGGTCTGCCTGTCAGCTTATGCACGGCACTATCGCCCTCCATGAACTCCTGGTATCGGTTGACCTGCCATCCGTCTGCCTGCTTGTGGGTGTAGGAGGTGAGGCTGCTAAACTTGCCAACGGAAACATCCACACTCACATCCTCTGTCATTCTGCCCTTGTTCATCACCTTGGTGCTGTTCTGCACTCCTACCTTCACATCGCTTGAAGTCAATGGGGCAGTAATGATGTTGATGACTCCGGCTATGGCATCACTTCCGTACAAGGCACTTGCCGCACCGGAAAGGATTTCGATTCGCTTCACACGGTCCATGCTGATGCGGTCCCAACGGTCATCACCGCTCACACGCTTGCCATCTACAAGGATGAGGATGTAGTCGTCGCTCACTCCATTGAAATTTACAAAGGTACCCATACCACTCGTATGCGTGGTGATGTTGGTAGTGAGTCGCGAGAGTGCTTCCTGCAGATTGGTCACCTGTGCATCCTTGATTTCCTTTGCGGAAATGACCTTCACCGCTACAGGGGCATTTTCTGCCTTGCGATAAGTACCTGTACCTGTCACCACGACAGGATTGAGATCTACCGTCTTTGTCACATCCACCGCACCACTCTGTGCCGAAGCACCCATCTGCGCAAGCACGAGAGCCGCAAATACTATTGCCTTCTCAAAATTCTTCTTGTTCATAAGTAGTTTTCATCAGTTTAATTTTCTTCTTCCGCAAGTATCTCATGCGAATATCCTTATTACAATGCAAATATACAAAGAATTCCTCAAACAATAAAATTTCCTCGCTACCAAATCACTTTTACCCCGAACTATCCCATCTTTCGCCTTCCAGAAGCCAAGTATTTCCTCTCATAGGCACCTCTTATCATGGTGTCTCGTATGATGATAATGATTGTAATGATTTTTCAAAAAAGTCCTACTTGTCCTACTAATCCACTTGTGTCGAGATAAGACTTGCTCATGCTCATCCGCTCATTCGCCATTATATATAGGCGATGAGCGAGTGAGCATGAACATAATCTCGCAAAACGAACCTGCGGAATAAAATCTGCCATTGCCGAATTGCCAATTCGCCTATATATATGGCGATTGGCAAATCGGCAATTAAATTCCGATTTTGGTAATTGAGTGTTAGCAAATAATACCATTGGATGCTGCAAGCATTTCGTCTGCACAATTTCAGAATAAGATATACTATCTTCTGCGATAAGATATACTATCTTATTCAGGAAGATATACTATCTTATTTTAAACTCTTATAGAGGAATTGCTCGAATCGTATGCACATAAACGAAAAGGTGCATGTAGGGAATTGCAAAGTGAAGAAAGTGAACTTTTAGAACCTTTTTAAAATAAAAAAATTTTGTGGTTAAAGAAATTGTCGTACCTTTGCAGTATGAAAGAACAAAAGTTACATCCAGTAATGCTTGTAGGCACAGGCTCTGATGTGGGGAAGAGTGTGATAGCAACAGCATTGTGCAGAATATTCTTGCAAGACGGATATACACCGGCACCGTTCAAAGCACAGAATATGGCTCTCAACTCGTACGCTACTCCGGAGGGTTTCGAGATTGGACGCGCACAGGCTGTGCAAGCTGAGGCTGCTAAGGTGCCTTGCCATACGGACATGAATCCGCTGCTGCTCAAACCGAACTCGGAACATACCACTCAGGTTGTGCTTAACGGCAAACCCATTGGCAATCGTTCGGCATACGAATACTTCAGGAAGGAGGGAAGGGAGGAACTCCGACATGAGGTACACGCTGCCTTCGACCGACTGGCACAGAGGTACAACCCTATCGTGATGGAGGGAGCGGGAAGTGTGTCGGAAATCAACCTACGCGACTCGGACCTTGTCAACATGCCAATGGCTCGACATGCTGATGCTGATGTGATACTTGTTGCCGACATAGACCGAGGTGGAGTGTTTGCTTCATGTTATGGTAGTGTGATGCTCCAACTACCTGAAGATAAAGCTCGTATCAAAGGTATAATAATAAATAAGTTTCGCGGCGACATCCGACTCTTCGAGGAAGGAAAGAAGATGCTCGAAGACATTTGTGGAGTGCCAGTATTAGGTGTTGTGCCTATGTTTAAGGATATTGTCATAGAGGAGGAAGACAGTGTGCAACTGGAACAAAAGCACAAGGCACTGGTGGCTGACAAGGTGAACATAGCCGTAGTATTGCTCAGGCACATAAGCAACTTCACCGATTTCGATGTATTGGAGCGTGACTCTCGTGTGAACCTCTTCTACACCAACAACCCTCACGACCTGGAACGCGCAGACATCATAGTGCTGCCTGGCACAAAAGCCACGCTCGACGACCTGTATGAACTTCGCCGCAATGGGGTGGCACAATCCATCATCCGCGCCCACAGAAATGGCACTACGGTGATTGGTATATGTGGAGGCTATCAGATGTTAGGACAGACTGTCAGTGACCCTGATGGCATCGAGGGCAGCATCCCCCAGTTGCCAGGACTCGGACTGCTCAACATCGACACGGTGATGACCGAAGAGAAGACTACACAGCAGGTGGAGTTCATCTTCAATGGAGCGAAATGCAAGGGATACGAGATACATCAAGGTCGCAGCACAACGACTCAGCAGGTACTGCACGAGGGCAACTGCATAGGCACCTATATTCATGGTTTCCTCGACAATCCTCCCATCATCAACTTCATCCTCAAGGACAAGACGAAGGAGAAGAAGCAAGCCGACATGAGCATCGAAGAGTTCAAGGACAAGCAGTACGACCTCCTCGCTGACCATGTAAGGAAATATGTGGACATGAGGAAAGTGTATGAGATTATAAAAGGTTAACCCCTAAACCCATATAGGGTTATGCGCTTAGTGCGCACTATCATTTCACCTCTTTTCATGTTGGTTTATTTGAACACGAGTATTGTTTATTTTTGAACACGAATGACACGGATGACACGAATCTCAAAGAGCTCGACGAAGTCAATCTTAGCGTGCAGCAAAACCCATGACACATACAGCGCCTTCTGCGCTTTGCTAATGACACTAATTGCTTGCGCATGGCTGACCATCCCGGAGGTATTAGTGTCTTTCGTGCATCGTCCACGATGCCTTCGTGAAATAGCTATAACCATCCCGGAGGTATTAGTGTAATTCGTGTAATTCGTGTTCCAATAATTAAACTGTAGTCATTCAAGATTGTAACATATATTACCGCGCACTAAGCGCCTAATCTTAAACCCTTAAACCCATAAACCCTTAAAACAAAAACCATGCTTAACGGTCACGGCGACGACATACATAAATATAAAGACATAAGGATGAACTTCTCATCCAATGTATATAACCACTTCGACCACGAGGGTTTGTTCTGTCATCTCGCAGACAAACTCGACAATGTGCTTTCGTACCCCGAACCAACTCCGCAGTCACTTGAAATTGAGTTGGCGATGCAGTTGGCTCTAAAGCCAGAGAACATCTGCGTGACAAACGGAGCTACGGAGGCAATATATCTCATTGCACAAACTCACCGCAGAAGCAAGTCTGCCATTCTCTCCCCAACCTTTGCTGAATATGCTGATGCCTGCCGTCTGCACGAGCATCAACTTTGCAACATATACACGCTCGACGAAGTGCCTGAGCGTGCTGAACTTGTTTGGTTGTGCAATCCGAACAACCCTACAGGAACGGCTCTCGACAAGGAACAACTCACCACTTGCATCGAGAAGCATCCCGACACCACATTCGTCATTGATGCCAGTTATGCTCCTTTTACACTCAATCCTCTTATCACACCACTCGAAGGCTGTGAGTACAAGAATGTGATTATGATTCATTCCATGACGAAGGAGTTTGCCATTCCAGGACTTCGTCTTGGCTACATCACTGCCTGTGAGGACCTGCTGCATGGCATCAGACTTCAGCGAATGCCGTGGTCGGTGAATCAAGTGGCTATTGATGCCGGGCATTACCTGCTCGTTCATCAAGACGAATTTGAACTCGACATCCAGGCTTTGCTTTCCGAACGCCAGCGTATTGCTGATGCTCTCTCTCGCATCGGGGTAATTGATGTTTGGCCTTCAGACACTCATATCCTGCTCTGCAAACTCCGTTTCGGCAGGGCTGATGCTCTCAAGGATTACCTTGCACACGAACATGGCATCCTCATTCGCGATGCCTCCAACTTCGCTGGTCTCGACTCCAGTTTCTTCCGCATTGCCGTACAGACTCCAGGGGAGAACGATGCTCTCGTAGGTGCTATCATAAAGTGGATAGCGGAATAGCGAGGCTTACTTCATGAACACGAAATAAACGGCTGCTATCAGACATAGGAATGCCACGAAATGATTCCAATGCAGTTGTTCACCCTGGAACATGACACCTGCTATGATGGTGAAGACAGTTAGCGAGATGACCTCCTGAATGACCTTGAGCTGCATGAGGGTGAATGGACCACCATTGCCCACAAAACCCATCTTGTTGGCTGGCACCTGAAGCATATACTCAAAGAATGCGATTGCCCACGAGAAGAGTATCACGAGGATGAGTGGCCACGATGTGGAGATGTTCATCTGGTTTAACTTGAGGTGACCATACCATGCTAAGGTCATGAAGATGTTGCTTCCGATGAGAAGCAGAATTGTGTAAAGTGCGTTCATATCGTTTTGTGTATTTTGTTTGATGGTGCAAATTTACGCTTTTTTGACGAGACGATAAGTATGTTTGTAAAATAATGCTTATCTTTGCACGATAAAGTATCATAAACAAATTACCAACCCACTAATCATTACTTACCGAATAAAGGTATGGCTAACATTCTATATTGGACTATCATCGTGATTGTCGTGGCAGAATTTGCCTTCGACTGCGTTTTGAGATACCTCAACATCAAAGCATCTAAGCAACCTATCCCAAAGGAACTGGAGGGACTGTACGACGAGGAGACATACAAGAAGCAACAGGCTTATACGGGCGAGAGGAGAAGGGTGAGTCTGCTCGGAAGTGTACTCAACACATGCATCACTCTCGGCATCTTTGCCTTTGGCGGTTTTGCCTTGTTTGACGGATGGGTGCGTGAGGTGACTTCTTTCCCTTTGCTGATGGCTATTCTGTATATGTTGATTTTTAATGTCATCGGCATGATTGTGGATGTGCCTTTCAGTTACTACAACACTTTTACTATCGAAACGAAGTATGGTTTCAATCGCATGACGAAGAAACTATTCTGGACTGACCTCTTGAAGGGTACTGCCCTTTCTATCGTCATAACAAGTATCATCATCGGTGCTGTGGTGTGGATTTACGGCATGATTCCTCAATGGTTCTGGCTCGTGGCATGGGCTGTGATTGGATGTTTCCAGCTGTTCATGCAGTATATCTATACAGACTTCATCGTACCGATGTTCAACAAACTTTCGCCTCTTGAGGATGGCGAACTGCGTTCTGCTATCGAGGACTTTGCAAAGAAGACAAACTTCAGTCTTGAGAACATATACATGCAGGACAGTTCAAAGCGCAGCACTCACGGCAATGCGTACTTCTCGGGATGGGGAAAGAGGAAGAAGGTGGTGATATACGACACCTTGACAGAACAACTCTCAACAGAACAGATTGTGGCGGTGCTGGCTCATGAGATAGGTCATCAGAAGCATGGTCACATGACAAAGATGGTGGTGATGATGCTGAGCATGATGCTGCTCACTCTATGGCTCTTCAGTCTTGTGATTGACAGCAAGGAGGTGGCTATGGCTGCTGGATGTGAAATGCCTTCGTTCCACATCAACATCATGGTGTTCAGCATGCTTTTCACTCCTATATCTATGCTTACGGATATGTTCACTGCAATCATCTCACGACGACACGAATGGGAGGCTGATGAATTTGCTCGTGTTCACGGACAAGGCGAAGGCATATCTGAGGCTTTGAAGAAGATGTCGAAGCACAGTCTGGCTAACCTCACCCCTCACCCTCTTGTGGTGTTCATGGAGTACAGCCACCCTACTCTACTCGACCGCGTAAAACATTTGGAAAACTTATAAACACACGTATATGGAAACAGAACTCCCTCTCGTTGGCGAATACCACCTTGTGGTTGACCCTTTCGATGTTGACTTCTCTGGTCATCTCACATTAGCCATGCTGGGCAATCATCTGCTCAACTGTGCTGGTTTTCATGCTGACGCTCGTGGCTTCGGCATCACTCGCATCAACGAGGATGAATGCACATGGGTGCTATCTCGTATTGCTCTCGAATTTGACGAACTGCCAACCGAATATCAGCACTTCACAGTCTGCACATGGGTTGAGAATGTGATGCGCATGTTCTCTGCTCGTAACTTCGAGATAAAGAACCAACTCGGCAAAACTATCGGTCATGCTCGCACCATCTGGGCAATGATAAACCTGCAGACACGAAAGCCTATGGACCTCCTCAGCATAGACAATGGGCACATGGTGGACTGGATAAACGAAGGTAAGGATTGCCCTATTGAAGGACCAACTCGAATCAAGGTGACAAGCAAAGAACCTGCAGGACACTACTCCGTGAAGTTCTGTGACATCGACATCAATGGTCACATGAACAGCATGCGATACATTGAGCATATCCTTAACATCTTCTCTCTTTCCCACTTCAAGACTCACCGCATTCGACGTTTTGAGATTGCCTACATCGCCGAATGTTTGTTTGGCGACAGCATAGCATTCTTCATGGACGACAACGGTGAAGGAACCTACCAGATTGAGATAAGAAAAGAGGACAACAACGAGATTGTATGCAGAAGCAAAATTGTTTTTGAGTAAGCAGAAGTAAAATTGTTTTTGAGTAAGCAGATATAAAATTGTTTTTAGTAAAAAGATAACGCCGGCCTTTCAGATCGCTTTCTGAATGCCGGCGTTTAGAAAACACAACATATTAATAAATTCTATCTATCGGAATTTGGGAAAATCCGAATAGTATACATTACTCATGTTTACTATAATACCATCATCTAATACATTGGATAAATACACTATAACTATAACATAAATCTAAACATTGAATTAATGCATTTTATACATTACTAAAGAATTGCCCTTTTCACAAAGGAACTTTTTCGATTGCAAAGTTATTCTTTGTTTAAGCAACAGCATCCCTGTATGGTTACATTTTCTTTTAAATACATTACAACAAGGGCAAATGTTACAAAATCTAAAGCATTATTTTGAAAAATCTAAAGCCAAAAGGGATGTTTTCGAGGCATTTTACGGATATATTTTAGAAAATGATACAAAAAAGGTGGCGGTCAACATGTGACAGCCACCTTTAATATTGATAGAATTATGTATGGATTTGCTTATTAGAAGCGGTCAAACTGAGCGAATGCCATGTCAGGATTGAACTGCTTGCGTTGTACTTCCTGATAGTCTTCCTTGCTACCAACAACAATCTTGTCGAAGTCGCGAAGACCAGTACCTGCAGGAATGAGGTGACCACAGATAACATTTTCCTTCATACCCTCGAGTGGGTCGCTCTTGAAGCGGATTGCAGCCTCATTGAGTACCTTTGTTGTCTCCTGGAATGATGCAGATGACATGAAGCTCTTTGAACCAAGAGCTGCACGAGTGATACCCTGGAGAATCTGAGTAGATGTAGCAGGAACAGCATCACGAGTGACAACTGGCTTGAGGTCACGACGCTTGAGCATTGAGTTCTCATCACGAAGCTTACGAGCAGTAACAATCTGTCCCTTCTCGAGGTTCTGTGAATCACCAGCATCGATGACAACCTTCTTGCCCCAGATGCGGTCGTTCTCCTCAAGGAAGTCGAGCTTGTCAACAATACCACCTTCAAGGAAGATTGTATCACCTGGCTCATTAATCTGTACCTTACGCATCATCTGACGAACAACGATTTCGAAGTGCTTATCGTTGATAGACACACCCTGCATACGGTAAACGTCCTGAACCTGGTTAACGATGTATTCCTGAACGGCAGTAGGACCCTTGATAGCGAGGATGTCTGATGGAGTGATAGCACCGTCTGAGAGTGGTGTACCAGCACGAACATAGTCGTTCTCCTGTACGAGAATCTGCTTTGAAAGTGGAACAAGATACTTCTTGATTGTAAGACCGTCCTTTGAAGTAAGGATGATTTCACGATTACCACGCTTGATCTTACCCATTGTAATCTCACCATCGATTTCTGCTACAACAGCAGGGTTAGATGGGTTACGAGCCTCGAAGAGCTCTGTTACTCGTGGAAGACCACCGGTGATATCGCCTGCCTTAGCAACTGAACGAGGAATCTTGATAAGTACATCACCGGCAGTAATCTTCTGACCGTCCTCAACTACAATGTGACCATTGATAGGGAATGAGTATGTACGGAGAAGTTCACCATCTTCATCAAGGATATGACAGTTTGGAACAAGCTGACGGTCCTTTGATTCGATTACGATGAAGTCCTTAAGACCTGTTGTATCGTCGGTTTCAACCTTGTAAGTAACACCTTCCTTAACACCCTCGAAGTTAGCTGTACCATTGAACTCTGATACGATAACAGCGTTGAATGGGTCCCAGTTAGCAATTATTGTACCTGGCTCTACAATGTCATCCTGTGCTGCAAAGAGGTTTGCACCATAAGGAACAGGAACTGTAGAAAGAACGATGCCTGTGTTTACATCAACGAAACGAAGTTCTGCAAGACGACCTACTACAACCTTTGCATTTGGGTTGTCCTCTGTTGGACGGTCAATAGTACGAAGTTCATCGAACTCAAGCTTAGAGCGGTTCTTTGCAACAATCTGTGCGTTAGCAGCTGCGTTACCAGCCACACCACCGGCGTGGAATGTACGAAGTGTCAACTGAGTACCTGGTTCACCAATAGCCTGTGCTGCAATGACACCAACAGCTTCACCCTTCTGTACCATGCGCTGTGTAGCAAGGTTACGACCGTAACACTTCATACATACGCCCTTCTTGCTCTCACAAGTGAGTACAGAACGGATTTCAA
This sequence comes from uncultured Prevotellaceae bacterium, assembly GCA_937893145.1. Classification (GTDB taxonomy): domain Bacteria; phylum Bacteroidota; class Bacteroidia; order Bacteroidales; family Bacteroidaceae; genus Minthosoma. The sequence goes on from CALBJW010000199.1 coordinate 37,074, forward strand.
CACTCTCGATACCTGCTGCCTCGATTTCAGCTGCACAACGGTCTGTGATTTCCTCACCGCTGGCAACGATAATCTCGTTAGTTTTAGGATCAATAATATCATGAACTGAAACACGACCGCGGATACGCTCCTCGAGTGAAGCAACAACACGGTCACCTTCCTTGAGGGCTGTACATACGAGACCACGGAGTGTGCCACAGTCTTCTTCATTAATAATAACATCGTGTGACACATCGACAAGACGACGAGTCAAGTAACCGGCATCGGCTGTCTTGAGGGCTGTATCGGCAAGACCCTTACGAGCACCGTGAGTAGAGATGAAGTACTCAAGCACTG
>CALBJW010000200.1 GCA_937893145.1 uncultured Prevotellaceae bacterium
GTGTTGAGGAATTGTTCGAGGCAAGAAAGCCTAAGGGTGTTGCTATTATTTCCGAGGTTGCCGGAAAGGTTCGTACAAACGAGAACGCAGGTAAGCGTGAAATCGTTGTTATGAATGAAGAAACAGGAGAATCGGAAGAGTTCCTTCTCGGATATATTCCTTCTGACGATAATGAAGAAATTGCTCAGCTTCTCGAAATGGGCTGGAATGAAATCTTTGAGTGTCGTATTTGTAAGATTAAACCAGAAGCTCACTATGAGAATCAAATTTACTTGGCAATAAAAATCAAAAGAAACGAAAGAAAATAATTATGGACTGGTTATTGCTCGACGAAAAGATTAATAAGGTGATGAGAAATGTGGCAAAACTTAATGGTGAAGAGTACCATGGTTTTTGTTACAATCCTCATCCTTATCCAGGATGGTGTCCTGAATTGAAGCACATGATGTGGGGCTTCATCAAGGAACTGAAGGAGAAGGAGGCAGCTGGAGTGGCAACAAAAGTTGACCTTGAAACTCTTAGTGAACTCTTTGATGTAATAATCAGACTGTCAGATTTGTCGTTGACTGAAACCAAGTTCCAGCAGAATACTAATGCTTTTGGTGAAGCAGTTACCGCTTTTAACTACAAATTGTTGAATGCTCTTACAGAAGCTAACGGCAATGAGGTTAAGAACGTATTTGTTTCTCCAGGTCGTTTGCAAGCAATGCTTGTACTTATGAGCAATTGGGTTGGCTGGTACATGCGAGAACAGATACTTGAAGCTATTTGCTGTAAAGGAATGGATCCAATGACGATAAACGAGATGTTTGCTGACGAGAGGTATCTTATTCCTTACGTCAATAAAGAAGATCAGGAAGAAGGCAACATTCCAACCATTGATGTGGTATAAGAAGGGATTGATTCTCGACAAACGAGGGCTCATAGATACCGAAAAACCATTTCATGTTCTTTTCAAAGCATTGGATTTCTCCTCACCATCAGCATCAGATAAGATTAACCATGAGGTTGAGAAGGCTTCTCATGGATTGATAAAAGATATTCAGGTAGAACTAACGAATGATATTCGAGCTCTTCTGATGGATGTCTTTTATTTCAAGGCAACATGGAAAAGCAGATTTGATGAGGATAGCACCAGAACTCGGAACTTTTATTATAAAGGTGGTTGTTCAAAGGTTAAGATGATGTCTGTGACCGATGACTTCCGCTATTACGAGAATGATACTTTCCAGTCAATCAGCCTGGATTACCACTCACATGTTCATACTCGTGACTATTCTATGTGGATTCATCTGCCAAAGCAAGGACATAAAATCAAAAAAATTCTTGCTCAGATAACAGAAGAAAAGATTGGACCAAAGTACCAAAGTACAGAAGTTCATCTGAATCTACCTCGTTTTGAACTGGAATCAAAGACCTCTTTAACTGAAGTATTGAAAGTTCTGGGCATGGAAGAAATGTTCGCCTCCGAGGATGTTATTCCTAATCTCCTGACAGACGTGAAGATTGATGACATCGTTCAGCAAGGCAAGATCGAGGTGAACGAGGCAGGAACAGAGGCTGCAATGGCAACTTACTGTGTGATGTGTACAGGATGCCCTCCATTTGAGAAACCAAAGCCAATTGAAATGAAAGTAAACCACGAGTTTATCTTTGAGGTAGTTGAAACCTATACAGGGAACAGGTTATTCTCAGGAATCGTAAATAAGTTATAATGAACCGAGCACCACTCATAGGAATAAGCCGTTTGCGCATGGGAACGGATGGACATGGAGTCACCACATTGGTGGCTTTCCATGGCTGTCCGCTTCGATGCAAGTATTGCCTGAATCCTCAGAGCCTATCTGGTAATGCTAAAGTCATGATGAAGACTCCAGAGGAGGTAATGCAAGCAATTCGTAAAGACGAACTGTATTATTTAGCTACGAATGGTGGCGTTACCTTTGGAGGTGGGGAACCATTACTTCGGGCAGAGTTCATCAAAGAGTTGCTTGAACTTGGTGCCAAACAATGGCATATTACCATTGAGACCTCGTTGAATGTTCCACTACAGAACCTTGTGTTATTGTTTCCATATATACATGAATACGTTGTGGACATTAAGGATATGAATCCATGTATATATAAGGCATATAATGGTAGGGATAATGAACTTGTGAAGTCCAATCTTCGCTGGTTAATAGAACAAGGCAAGGCAGAAAATATCACTTGCAGGATTCCTTTAATCCCAGAGTTCAACACATCAGAGAATCAGCGACGTAGCAAAAAAGAACTTGAGGCAATGGGTATAACTCGTTTCGACTTCTTCAAGTATAGAACTAACATAAATAAATAACCAATATGACAGGTAAAGAAAAGTGCGAAATGCTTAAAGCAATACGCAAAAATATAGCCGAAATGAACGGCATCGAGTATTATCCAGGACAATGCGACCATGAAGGAAACTGCCCTGGCTTTTGTCCACGTTGTGACATGGAATCATCCTATCTGATGAAGGAACTCAGAAAGAAGGAAGCTGCAGGTTCTCCAATTCGCATTGATACGGAGAGTCTTGAGCAATTTGAAACATTGTCAAGTGAACCAATAGAGGAAGATGACGATGATTGTATAGTTGGCGATATTCGTACACCTGGCATAATAGCACCTCCTGAAGATTTGGATGGAGATATTATGCCTCTTCAAGGTGACGTAGCTATGCCTGATGACCTCGATGATGATTCGGAACCAGAATCAGACGAGGATAAAATTACATCTGAAGACCCTATCGATGGAGAGCAATTGCTTGAAGACAATCGAGAGGCAATTGATAATGTCTGTCGTGGATGTAGTCGCTTTGATTCAATTGTTGCAACAGATAAAGGTGTAAGATGTGCCTGTCTCTCTGAACATTTCTTCCTTGGAATGATTGAAAAGAAATCTTGTTCACTTAAAAGATAACCATGAATCATATTAGAATTGACGTTACAGATGCAAAAGAATGTGCTGTTCCAAAGGAAAAGTTCAAAATAAACCATTATTCTTTTATTCAAGGGAATACAACAGAAGACTTGGTACATACTGCTGTACCATACATTCATCTTCAGATATTGCGACCCAAAGACGGTGAGCAAAGAGACAAAGCATTGAACTATTTCAATGAGCATGGAAAAAAATATGTGACATTCGTTGATAGAAACGAAATCCTTCTGTTTCTTGGGTGTACGAGCGAGATGTACATAAAATCAATCTCTTCTCCAGTTGATATTGAAGAGTTGAATAATCTCATTCCACAAGCAGCTCATTGGTTTAGATTTTACGGAAATGAACAAAACTAATAAAATGGCACAGCAACTCAACATACAGAAAAATAAAGAAGAGTTTGTCTCTTTACTCAAATCTGCCGAACGTCCAGGAATGGATGATGTCATCAAGGACTTGGAGGAACTTGGATTTTTCGAGGCTCCTGCATCTGCTGGTCATCATCTGAATGTAGCAGGTGGTTTGGTGGAACATTCTTTGAATACTTGCAAAGCAGCTCTTGCCGTATATGAAGGAATGCGGAATATTGAACCTTATCTTGAACGTGAGGTTAAACGTGAGAGTATTATCATTGCCAGTCTTCTTCATGATGTATGCAAGAGCGACATATATAAGCGATCAGTAAAACGTCGTAAGACAAGTTTCGGCACATGGGAAGACGCAGAAGGCTACAAGCTGACATACAAGAATTTTCCTATGGGTCATGGCGAAAAGTCTTTGGTTATGTTGCTTTGTAGTGGTCTTGAACTCTACGATGATGAAATGCTTGCTATCCGTTGGCACATGGGTGCATGGGGTATCAACATGAACAGTTACGAGGAACAACGCAATTATGATGCAGCTCGTACTCTCTATCCTCTGGTGTCAATCATTCAAACTGCTGATGGGTTGGCTGCAAGTATAATGGAGAGAACTGGTTGTGAGTTAGACGAACTCTAAATTATCTATACCATAATGGATAAGGAAAGATTAACGGCTCTATATAATCGAATTTGTCTTTTTAATAAGTTAGAGGACAAGAACTTGAACGAAGCACGTTCGATAAAGCAAGAAGCATACGACATTTGTATGTCTGAAGGTGCTAATACGGATAACTACAAGAAACTACCTTTATCAGAAACATTCTATTCTGCAAGAACAGAAATGCAATGTATCTTTAATGCTTTGTCAGAAGATGTTTCTTTCATAGATAGATACATAATTGATTGGAACGGGTTCAGATTCGCAGAGAGTGAAATGAAAACTGCTTTTGATCAAGATCTTTTCGATAAGCGTTGGGATTGGGATGAGATTGGAAAGCAGTTAGATGATTTCTTTCGTTCCATGAAGCCTGATCCAGAGATTGTCTATAAGGAATATGTCAAAGAACGTCCCTGGTTAGACGAGGTCACTATGACTGACGATGACTTGAAAGAATGCCTGACACGTGATATTGGAAAGAAAAGGGCAGAAGATGAGTGCAATTGTCGTTATAATCCTCCATATAACCGCGTTCAGATAAATATCTTGAAGTACCTGTATGAAACAGGTGAACAGAAATATGTTGGTGATGGTTATATAGATGGGCAAAATGATGACTTGTTTATGGAAATCATGGAATCTGGGACATTTAGAACATGGCAACATAAGTGATTACCGTGTAAATGAACGTGTGATGTTTTGTTTCTCCAAAAGCGTATCACTCATAGCATACGACAGGACAATACCACCGCCAAGTGCTTTTACAGCAGCCTTGGCGGTGGTTCCTGTATCTACGA
>CALBJW010000201.1 GCA_937893145.1 uncultured Prevotellaceae bacterium
GTTCGTCTCACCCCCGAGGTAATGGAGGCCTTCACCGCATGCAACGACTTGGCGCCTCTGCACAATCCTGCCAACATCAAGGGCGTAAACGCTGTTTCCGCGTTGATGCCTAACATACCTCAGGTAGGCGTCTTCGACACCGCCTTCCACCAGACCATGCCCGACTATGCCTACATGTATGCCCTCCCCTACGAGCTGTACCAGAAGTATGGCGTTCGCCGCTACGGTTTCCATGTAACCAGCCATCGCTACGTTTCACAGCGCGTATGCGAGTTCCTCGGCATCAAGCCCGAAGGTACAAAGATCATAACCTGTCACATAGGAAATGGTGCATCTATCGCAGCTGTCAAGGACGGCAAGTGTGTAGACACCTCAATGGGTCTTACTCCCCTCGAAGGACTCATCATGGGAACCCGCTCTGGCGATATCGACGCTGGTGCAGTAACCTTCCTGATGGATAAGCTGAACCTCGACACCAAGGGTATCAGCAATCTGCTCAACAAGCAGTCAGGTCTGGCTGGTGTTAGTCAAGGCTCAAGCGACTTCCGCGACATTCTGGCTGGTATCGCCGCAGGCAACGACAAGGCTCGTCTGGCCAAGGAGATGTACACCTACCGCATCAAGAAGTACATCGGTCAGTACGCTGCTGCTATGGGTGGTGTAGATATCATCCTCTTCACTGGTGGTGCTGGTGAAAACCAGTGGGAAGTACGCGAAGGTGCTACTGAAGGCCTTGAGTTCATGGGTATCAAGATGGACGAAACTAAGAACCGCTCATGCCGTGCAACAGAGGCTATCCTCTCTGCCGACGACTCTAAGGTTACTGTCTGCTGTATCCCAACTGATGAGGAACTCATGATTGCTCTCGACACATTGGCATTGGCTAAGTAAAAAGAAGCTCTTTCCCCACTCTCCCCGAAAGGGAGGATGGGGAATAAATATAGATAAAGCCTGACTGCACATATTTTTGCAGCCAGGCTTTATTTGTATTAATTATATAAGGATTGCTTCGTATTAGAACTTATGATGAGTATAACCAAGCTTATCGTAAATCTTGATGAGATTTGGGAGACGCTTTGAGAAGTCGTCATAGTTCTTGTTAGCTGGGAGCATCCACTGCACCTCGCTAAGAGCGGCGAGACGTGGGAGAAGCATGTACTCCATGTGCTGAGGAGAAAGGATGTACTCAGACCAGAGGTTGCACTGAGCACCCTGAATGTACTTAGCTTCGTTTGGTTCAAGACCTTCTGGAACTGGTTCAAGACTATAAACCTTATCTATAGGAAGGTTGGCAGTGAATGCCATTGGTTCGCTGTTCCAATCCTTAGTCTGGTAGTAGTCGAAGTAGCAATGTGAAACAGGAGTCATGATGACATTGTGGTGAAGCTTAGCTGCCTCACGACCGCCTTCCTGGCCACGCCACGACATAACCCATGTGTTGTCACCAAGTCCTCCTTCAAGAACCTCATCCCAACCAATGACTGTACGACCTTTCTTTGCGAGATAAGCCTCAGCATCCTTGAGGATATAAGACTGAAGCTGGTCTTCGAGCGACTTACCGTTAGCAGTTGTAAGACCAAGCTCCTGAATCTTTTCCTGACACTTAGGACAGTTCTTCCAACGAGTCTTAGGACACTCATCACCTCCAAGATGGATGAGGGTGGAAGGGAACACATCACAAAGTTCATCAAGCACATCATGAATGAAAACCAAAACCTTTGGATTACCTGCACAAAGCACATCATCTGTCACACCCCAGATATCCCAAAGCTTGTAAGGACCACCTGTACAACCGAGGTCTGGGAACGCAGCAAGTGCTCCAAGCATGTGTCCTGGCATATCAATTTCTGGAATAACCTGGATGTATCGCTCAGCAGCATATCTCACGATGTCACGACACTCTTCCTGAGTGTAGTAGCCACCATGTGGAGTCTGGTCGAAAACACCTGTGTTGTGTCCAATGACAGTCTGCTCGCGCATCGAACCCTTCTTGACAAGTTCTGGATAGTGCTTCACTTCGAAACGCCACCCCTGATCGTCTGTGAGGTGCCAATGCAACTTGTTTACACCATGAAGTGCAATCATGTCGATGTACTTCTTCATGAACTCTACTGGGAAGAAGTGGCGTGAACAGTCGATGTGAGCACCACGATAAGGGAAACGAGGAGTGTCGCTTACCACACCACAAGGGATTGGTCTCTCACTTTCAACGCCAATAATCTTGCGAAGAGCCTGAATGCCATAGAATACACCAGCATGAGTCTTGCCAGCGATTACAATTCCATTTGGGGTGATAGTGATGCGGAAACCCTCATCATTTATAATCTTCTTGTCGAGGGTAAGTTCTACACATTTGTTTCCTCTCCAGTCGGTTACAGACCAAGGGTTGCCAGTCTGGAGATACATATACTCCGCAAGAAGCTGAGCGTTGCGGTGCATCTTCTCATCACCTCTTGGGTAAGTCACTTGTGTGTACTTGCCGAGAACAAGTTCACCCTTCGTCTTAACAATACTTCTTGGAAGAGGTACTATGTCAAACGTCTGTGCATTTGCAAATGTGGCACAGATGAGCAAGAGAAAGGTTATCAGTTTTTTCATAATGCAGTTAAGTATTAGTTCTTATGATTGATGCAGATTCCCTGCAAATACCATTCGTAGAGCTTGTGGATACCATCCTCGATTTCGATGGTGTGATGCCAACCAAGGCGGTGAAGCTTGCTCACATCTGTGAGCTTCTTGAGTGTGCCATCTGGCTTGCTGCGGTCCCAACGAAGTTCGCCCTTGAAACCGATTTCAGCCATAATCTTCTCAGCCACCTCCTTGATAGAGATTTCCTTGCCTGTACCCACATTGATGTGGCAGTTTCGGATTTCCTTGATGCCATCACGATTGTTCACGAAGTCCTGATTGTCGAGGATGTCCTGGAAGTCAACATTGAGGAGGCAGTGAACACTGGCATCTGCCATTTCCTCGCTCCAAAGGAACTCACGCATTGGAGCACCTGACCCCCAGAGAGTAACTGCATCAGGAGTGATGCCATAGTGGCGGAGCACCTGAAGGATAGTGTACTCATCGCTCATAGCAGTTGCCATGATAGTCTGGTATGCCTGTGCCTCTGCAGAATCAGGAGCACCCTGACCATCAACCATCTTTGGCACCTTCATGCTGACAGGACGAAGACCGAGGTCCTTGCGCACAGCTGTCCAGTCGCCTTCGTTCAAGCACTTCGCAAGGTAAATCTTACGAATCATGGCAGGAAGCACATGACTGTTCTCGAGGTGGAAGTTATCGTTTGGACCATAGAGGTTTGTTGGCATTACAGCTATGTAGTTTGTGCCATACTGGAGGTTGAAACTCTCACACATCTTGAGACCTGCAATCTTAGCGATAGCGTATGGTTCGTTGGTGTATTCGAGTGGACTTGTCAAAAGGCAATCCTCAGGCATTGGCTGTGGAGCCTCACCTGGATAGATACATGTAGAACCGAGGAAGAGGAGTTTCTTCACACCATGCTTCCATGCCTCACCAATCACATTCTGCTGAATCTGGAGGTTCTGGTAAATGAAGTCTGCACGATACTGAAGGTTTGCCATGATACCACCCACATGAGCTGCTGCAAGCACCACTGCATCTGGCTGTTCCTCATCGAAGAATGCCTTCACTGCCACTGGGTCGAGGAGGTCGAGTTCCGCATGACTCTTACCAACGAGATTCTCATATCCACGAGCCTTCAAGTTGTTCCAAATAGCCGAACCCACAAGTCCATGATGGCCAGCTACAAATATCTTTGATTGTGGACCTAACCCCTGCCCTTCCCTGCGAGGGAAGGGAGTAGAATGTAAGTCCTGATTGTTTGTACTCATTATTCTATTCTTTTTTATTCAAGTTGATGTTCTATTTCTTGGATTACGGATTCGATGTCGTAAAGCACCTCGTCGTTTGTAAAGCGAATGATGTGGAATCCCTTAGACCAAAGCCATTCTTCACGATACTTATCGTCTTCTTCCTGCCGAGGTTCTGAATGATACGCCCCATCAACTTCGATGATAAGTCCTTCATCACGACACACGAAATCAACGATATAATCACCTATGATATGCTGGCGCAAGAATTTATGTCCAAGCACACCCAGACGGATATTTTGCCAAAGAAACGCCTCTGCTAAAGTAGGATTCTCCCTATTCTTCTTTGCAAAACCTTTCAGAAGTTTATACCTGTCTGGCGATGCAGTCCTATAATTCCACATAATTCCAGCCTTCAAACTCCAAGTTTACCCCAGTATCTACTCCCTTCCCTCACAGGGAAGGGTCGGGGTTAGGTCTTCTATTTTACAATTCCCTTTTCCAAATACTCTGCCAAGTTGGTTCTTACCTTAGCGGCAGCACCATCGGCAGCGACCTTTGCCATATCGTGGTCAACCATAATCTTCACGAGTTCTTCGAAAGAAGTCTTTGAAGGATTCCAGCCGAGCTTAGCTTTAGCCTTTGTTGGGTCGCCCCAGAGGTTAACAACATCTGTTGGACGATAGAAGTCCTCACTTACAGCAACGAGAGTCTTGCCTACGAGTGAAGGATCTACATTGCCTTCTACAGCAACACAAACACCTACCTCGTCCATGCCTTCACCCTTGAACTCGAGTTCGATGCCTGCATGCTTGAATGCATAGTAAGCAAACTCACGAACAGAGTGCTGAACACCTGTAGCGATTACGAAGTCTTCTGGCTTCTCGTTCTGAAGGATGAGCCACATACATTCAACATAGTCCTTTGCATACCCCCAGTCGCGGAGTGAAGAGAGGTTACCAAGAAGGAGCTTATCCTGAAGTCCCTGTGCGATACGAGCTGCAGCAAGAGTAATCTTACGAGTTACGAATGTCTCACCACGACGCTCAGACTCATGGTTGAAGAGGATACCTGAACAGCAGAACATATTGTATGCCTCACGGTATTCCTTAACAATCCAGAAACCATAAAGCTTAGCTACTGCGTATGGAGAATATGGGTGGAATGGAGTGTTCTCGTTCTGTGGAACTTCTTCAACCTTACCATAAAGTTCGGAAGTAGAAGCCTGATATACGCGACACTTGTCTGCAAGACCACAGATACGAACAGCCTCAAGCACACGGAGAACACCTACAGCATCAACATCTGCTGTGAACTCAGGAGCATCGAACGACACCTGAACATGGCTCTGTGCTGCAAGGTTATAGATTTCTGTTGGCTGAACCTTCTGTACTACCTGAAGCATACCCATAGAGTCGCCCATGTCACCATAGTGAAGGTGGAAGTTAGGCTGACCTTCAAGGTGCGAAATACGTTCGCGGAAGTCAACAGAAGAACGACGAATGATACCATGAACATCATAGCCCTTTTCGAGGAGGAACTCAGCAAGATAACTACCATCCTGACCTGTAATACCTGTGATTAATGCTACTTTTCTTTCCATAAATTATATCTGATTTTTATTGTTTAATTCTTACACATTGAATAAATAATAGTGAAAATTCGTGCAAAGGTACTAATTTTATGCGATATTCACGCTCTCAGCACACTTTTTTTGTGGAATTATTCGTATCTTTGTGCTGAATTAAGCTTATACACAACAAAACATAGACAACATGAACTTTATTTTTATTTCTCCTAATTTCCCAAAAAAATTCTGGCAGTGGTGCGATGCTCTGAAAAACAACGGTGTCACTGTTCTTGGTATTGGTGATGCAAACTACGATGATCTTTGCACAGAATTGAAAGGTGCGCTCACTGAATATTACAAGGTGAGCAACATGGAAGACTACGACCAGATGTACCGTGCTGTGGCATATTTTGCACATAAGCATGGCAAGATAGACTGGATTGAGTCCAATAACGAATACTGGCTTGAACAGGATGCACGCCTTCGTACTGACTTCAATGTGACAACAGGTTTGAAGTCGGATAAGATTATGGCTATCAAGGAGAAATCCGAGATGAAGAAATACTATGCCAAGGGTGGTATTCGTACTGCTCGACAGATAAAGGGAGCCGAAGGATTTGAGGCTGCAAAGAAGTTTGCAGAAGAAGCAGGTTACCCTCTCTTTGTAAAACCAGATGTGGGTGTCGGAGCAACTGATTCATACAAGCTCAACAACTTCGACGAACTCACTCATTTCTTCCAGACAGTGAACTTCAGCGACTATGTGATTGAGGAGTTCGTGACTGGTGACATCTGCACATACGATGCTGTAATCAACAGTAAGGGCGAACCTATCGTTGAGTCGATGTGCGTGTGTCCTCCAAGTATTGCAGATATAGTGAACTTGAACCTCGACTCCGTTTATCATGTTGAGAAGGAAATAAATGAAAACCTCCGTTTCTGGGGAAGACAGACTGTAAAGGCATTCGATGTGAAGAGCCGTATGGTTCACCTTGAGTTCTTCCGACTCGACCGCGCTCACAAGGGACTTGGTAACAAGGGCGACTTCGTGGCTCTCGAAGTGAACATGCGTCCGGGCGGCGGTTTCACTCCTGACATGATTAACTATGCCCACGAGATTGACATTTACAAGATTTGGGCTGAGATGATTGCGTATGATGAGCGCCGACTTCCAGACCCACACGATGATTACTTCTGCGTATTTGCTGGCCGTCGTGACAATGTCAAGTACGCTCATTCTCACGAAGATATAATGCAGAAATATGCATCTGCCCTGAAGATGTGGGACCGTCTGCCAGCCATCCTTGCAGGAGCAATGGGCGACCAGACTTACATCGCTCGTTTCAGAACTCGTGAAGAGATGGACGAGTTCTTGGGTTATGTGTGCCATAGAGTATAAAGCCCCTTCCCAACCTCCCCCAAGTGGGAGGAGTAGAATGCCGGGGGACAATATAAAAACTTTACTTATTAGAACATGAATATACAATATCATAAAGAATGGAGCAACTGTCTTGGTCGCGATATGGAATGGAAAGAGTATGGCGACTGTGGACATGCTGTGCTTGCTATCCCATCACAAGATGGAAGATTTTACGACTGGGAAGCATACCAGATGGTGGCTACCCTCTCGCCTTGGATTGAGAGCGGAAAGATTCGCCTCATCTGTTGCGATGGCATAGACTGGGAGACATGGTCAAACTTCTCGGGCGATAACCGCTGGAGAATAGAGCAGCACGAGCGTTGGTTCCACTACATCGTGGATGAGTTGCTGCCTCGCTGCCGTAAGTGGCACGATGAGACTTTCCTCGTAACGGGTTGTTCTATGGGAGCTTTCCATGCGGCAAACTTCTTCTTCCGCCGTCCTGATATGTTCGACACACTGATTGCAATGAGTGGTCTTTATCATGCTGGATATGGATTCCCTTATTATAGCGACGACTTGACTTATGCCAACTCACCACAAGACTTCCTTCGCAATATGCCAAGCGACCACCCTTGGATGGATATGTATCGCAAACGCCGCATCATTATCTGTATCGGTCAAGGCAGATGGGAGGAGGAAACACTCGAAAGCACACGACAACTTGACACTATCCTCGCACAAAAAGGTGTGCCTGCATGGTTCGACTACTGGGGATTCGATGTGGACCACGACTGGCCAAGCTGGAGAAATCAGTTGGCATACTTCCTGAACAATATCAAACCATTATAAAGAACAAATCGGGGGCAAATGACACACATTTGCCCCCGATTGTGCAATAATTAGGCGAAAACTTACCGTTTTCGTTTCTGTTTTCATTAAATTTGCGTACCTTTGCAACGCTTTTGGGATACAAAACAATACATATTTAATATAACGACCTCCGCGAAGGAGGCAATAAAAAAGGTAAAAAGATTATGGCTTACAATTTATTAAAAGGTAAGAAAGGTATTATTTTTGGTGCTCTCAACGACCAGTCTATCGCATGGAAGGTAGCAGAACGCGCCGTTGAAGAAGGAGCAGAAATCGTATTGACAAATACAGCAGTGGCATGCCGTATGGGTACCATTGCAGAACTCGCAGAAAAGACAAACGCTACAGTCATTGCTGCTGATGCAACAAGTGTTGAGGATCTTGAGATGCTCTTCTCTGAATCACAGAAGGCACTCGGCGGAAAGATTGACTTCGTTCTCCACTCATGTGCAATGTCTGCCAATATGCGTAAGAAGCGCACATACGATGATCTCGACTACTCTCTCCTCGACAAGACTCTCGACATCAGTGCTATCTCATTCCACAAGATGCTTCAGGTAGCAAAGAAACTCGATGCTCTCAACGAAGGTGCAAGTGTTCTTGCACTCACTTACGTTGCAAGTCACCGTACATTCTTCGGCTACAACGATATGGCAGATGCTAAGTCTCTCCTTGAGAGCATCGCCCGTTCATTCGGTTACATCTACGGTCGCGAAAAGGGTGTTCGTGTAAACACTATCTCACAGTCGCCAACAATGACAACAGCCGGAAGTGCTATCAAGGGCTTCGACGGTCTTTACGACTTCTCAGACCGTATGTCACCACTCGGCAATGCAAGTGCAGACGAATGTGCAGACTATTGTATCGTGATGTTCTCAGACCTCACAAAGAAGGTGACTATGCAGACTCTCTTCCACGATGGTGGTTTCTCGAACATGGGTATGTCACTTCGTGGTATGACTCAGTACCAGAAGTCATTCATCGAAGAGAATACTGATAAGGAAACAGGTAAGATTATCTACGGATAATAGGAGCCCCTCCCCCTACCCCTCCCATTAAAAGTGAGGGGAGTAGATAGTGAGACAAGCTTGGGGTATAGATATGGAGAAAGCCAGACTGCAATGTTGGTGATTGCAGTCTGGCTTTCCTGTTTGTATTAGTCCTTGAAGATTCTTCAAGTTGGCTTCGGGAATATCAGTTCAGTATAAGTGGCAGTATGGCACTTATATCTTTCTCATCCACCTTGCCATCATAGTTGACATCGGCTGTGCCGAAGATGTCTGGAGTACGGTTGCTGATGATGTTCACAAGTGCTACGATATCCTTTACATTTACCACTCCATCATTATTGATGTCGCCATCAATGTAGCGAGTGAGGGTGAAGTTGTCAAAGATACTCCAATCTGCACTCACTGCATTGGTCTTCTTCACACCGATTCTCACAGCTCCATCTGCAGAAACAGAGAAGTCAAGAGAATTATTATAGCAGTCGTGTGAGAAATAGATGTTTGATTGTTCCATATTGTCAGGAATGTATCCGTAGGTATTCTGCTTCAAACCCACAACACCACACTTACCAGCTTCTTCAAAGATAGACATCAAAGGCTGTGAACTTGTTGTGCCGTTTGCAGTCGCATAAAGCATTGCATTAAGAGCTTCATTACCATCCTTACGAGCTGCTGCAGCTGCATCATAACCGCCATCGCGATAGAAGCCCTGAACGGAAAGACGATACTTGCCCTTTGGAAGTGTGATTGTCTGATAGATATCAAAGTTTGTGTTCCATTTCTCTGCACAAGAATAGTTTACTGTAGGACCACCATTCCATCCGTAGCCTGAATTTCCTTCAAAAGCAGGATTAACGATGCAGTCTGTGTAGTCTGTCTTTACCTGTTCCTTCGCTTCGGTAGCTTCAACTGATATTTGTCCATTAGAGAGAGAAACCCTGATTGTTTCATCCTTCTTCATGATGATGTCAGACTTCTTCACTGCATCTGCCTTTTCTGCATCAATCAACACCTCAATCTTTGTATCCGCAGTAGCAGTGATGTAAGCTGAAGTAGCATCAATGAGTTGGGCAACAACAGATGTACCCTTAACCAAAACAGTCAATGGAAGAGCATACGAATTGTTCTGGTTCAAGAGAATGGTAGATGTTGCCTTACTATCTGTAATTGTTGTTGGCACAGAGAGTACAGGAGCATAACCATCGTATGACACATTTGCAAGAACTCCACTGTTTGTTGTTCCCTTGAAATTGCTTACCAACATATATGGACACTCAGCATCAGGAGCTATCACACCATTCCAACCTGCAGGAAGATTATTCTTGAGCGAAACAATTTTTGATGCCATTGCCTTTGTGTCTTCCGCACTGATATTGCTATAATACACAAGATTACGAGCATCCACGAGGGCGTTTGCAGAAACGGAACGCAATGTATTGCTGTACATTGGGTAAAGTTTGCTTGTGTAGATTGAGTTGTTTGCCCCTCTATCACCAAATGCAATTTTCTTTCCGTTGCCAGCACTCACAATGCCGAGTTCATTATCCACATTAACCCACTCACTGTTGAAGACCTCCATAGACGAACCGTTCAACTGCCTGTGAGTAATGCCGCCCTCCTTATTATAATATAAGGTACGCGTGAGTTTCATAAACTCATCTGTTGAAATGGCAAGCAAACCACCCTTTTCTGCCGTGATGGTACAAGAAGCATTTGCTGTCACATAGTCAAGATATATGATTGCATTGGTTGGTGTCGAATAGATAGCAAATCGGTTGTTGAGTGCCGCATCGTTCACATTCAGTTCTCCATTCATAGTATATGCATTTCCATCTAACTTGTAGATGCCAGAAACCACAGGAGTAGAGTTTGTTCCCTTTCCGCTGACCTCATACCAACCTGTAATATTACCCGTATTGTTTGCACGATAAGGAACAACAATCTTGTTCTTGTCTGCTGAATTAGCTGCGAAATATCCAGTATAACTATTCAAACCACTACTCCAGGAGAAGCACGAGAAACGATCTTCGGTTGAAGCACGAACTACATTCTGACAAGGAATGAGTTTTGCTTCCCCATGCTGTCTGTTGAATTCATCCCAGGTAGTCGGAGTAACATCTGCTGTGGAAAGCATCTCATGCATAAGGTAAGTCATCATCACACGGTGTGCCTCAACACCCATTCGTCTTGCTCCCACATCAGCACGAAGAAGCCAAGAACCATCAGTTGTAGTTTGCTGGCGAGCCTTGATATACTTATATGCCATGTTTTCAAGCATAAGAGCATTTGGATCTTGCTGGAAACAAGCCTGTGTAGAATAACTTGTTATCTGGTCATAGAGGAAGAGCGACCAGTCGTTTCCATTAGGCATGGCAAGTTCTCCATCAGGAAGTGCAAGCCAATTAAGGATGTTGTCCATCACCTTTTGGTTGTTATGCATAAGGGCATTGGTCTTCCACTTCTCTGTTCCCGTAGCTCCAAGTTGGAACATCTTCAAGGCAAGTGCAGCCTCACCAAGTTCCTGCATCACCACATTCTGGTATGATGTATGGAAAAGATTATGGTTCTGGAGAGAGTAGTCATCGTAAAGATTCTGTCCCTTGTACAAGTCCGCCACAGTTTTTGTGTCGTACCATTCATCGATTATGGTGTTATCACTTGCATCAGATGTATGCGAATAGGAGTTGATAGCAAACTCACGTAGTCGTTCAAACCACTTTGGAGCAAGTGGATCGTTAGGGAACAAACCAAGTGTGGCTGCAAGGATGTCTGCCTCCCATCCATTCTCCTCGGCTTTTGTATCACCTGCATAACCTGTTGGAATAGAACGGTTCAATTCATAGTTGCATTCTGCTTTAAGCATCGAATAGACATAACCCTTCTGTGCCTCGCTGAGTTTATCCCACTGGAAATATGCTGAGTAAGCAACAGACATAGCCCACAGAGATGACTCCCACACTACATCACTTGTAGATGTGGAACCCCAATATTTACCGTCCGAACATGTAGTAAACCTGTTTGCTTTATGTGTAGAATATGCAAACACGAGCGAACGCATTGCCATATCTTCTATGTTATCCCATGTTATTCCCGAAGGCAAATCGACTTTATTTTTGCCATACTTTGCAAGGAAAGCACAAATCATAGAGAGGTCGGCAGTAGGTCTGATACCAGCTTCATTACTGTTGATTGTTGTGCCTCCCGCTTCATTATAGAAGTATCCTTGTTTTTCACCCTTGCTGTTTGTGCCGTTACTACTATGAAAATCAGACTTCATCCACTTAGTGAAGTTTGCAAGCATCTGCAAGAGGTCTGCCTTCATGTTGGCTTCCGGCACGAAGTCGGGAGAGATGATTCCTTCTGTATATGAAGGCACACTTTCCTCTGTTGGGTCTTGAGGTTCGACATATTCTTCAAGGGAATAAAGCTTCACTTTGTCTATCATAACGCATGAACCGCCAGACAACCACCTCACACTTATTCCCACATCAATCGTAGTTTGATATGTCAGTTCAAAATCCACGTAAGAAGTAGTCCAAGCTTTTGTGGTGAAAATACCATTACTTCCTTGATCAAATGTTATGGTTTTTGTATTGTTTCCCGCTACAAGTGTAACAGTAGATTTGGCAGAACCTACATATCCTGTTCGTTGGTCTATAGCAAAACGATATTTACCTGCAGGAAGAGTTACGCTCTGCAATACCGAAGAATTGCCTTCCGCCCATCCCATTCGCAAGTAATAAGCATTTGCTCCATCAGGGATTGTAGTCACCTTTCCAAAGTTGTTGTCGGTATAGCAATCTTTAGTAACAATCAACTTGACAACATCCGAACCAGAAACAGTCCACCCTGTTGGGTTTGGCTGTGTATATCCTCGAAGTCCATCTGAGGAATTATTCACAGCTTGCAAAGATGTTATCTTGTCACTCTCAAAAGAATGGTTCTTGATGTACTGTCCCGTAACATCAGTTTGGGCATTGACACACAATGCCAATGCCCAAACAAATATAAATGATATAGTTCTCATATTTCTTACTGAAGCTTTGCTAAAGTTTCCTTGATACGCTTCATAGCTTCAACGATATTCTCGTCGCTTGTAGCATAACTCATGCGGAAGCACTCAGGCGAACCGAAAGCATCACCACCTACAGTTGCAACATGTCCAACTTCGAGGAGATACATAGCGAGGTCTGTTGAGTTATTGATAACGCGGTCGCCATCCTTCTTTCCGAAGAAGCTTGAGCACTTAGGGAAGAGGTAGAATGCACCCTGAGGGTCGTTAACCTCAAGTCCAGGAATCTCCTTAGCGAGTTTAACGATGAGGTTCTTTCTGCGCTCGAATGCAAGACGCATATCTTCAACACACTGCTGATCGCCAGCGAATGCTGCTTCTGCTGCCTTCTGCGATACAGAACATGGACCAGAAGTGTACTGTCCCTGGAGTTTGTTACAACCCTTAACAATCCACTCTGGTGCTGCGATGAAACCGATACGCCAACCAGTCATTGCGTATGCCTTTGATACACCATTGATGATAACAACACGGTCCTTGATGTCATCGAATGAAGCCATTGAAGCATGTGCACCAACATAGTTGATGTGCTCATAGATTTCATCAGCGATAACGATAACGCGTGGGTGCTTGAGGAGTACATTCTTCAATCCTTCAAGTTCTTCCTTGCTATATACAGAACCTGTTGGGTTTGATGGAGAACAAAGGATGAGAGCACGAGTGTTCTCTGTGATAGTTGCCTCGAGCTGCTCTGGAGTAATCTTGAAGTCCTGCTCAATCTTAGCCTCAACGAATACAGGTGTTCCCTCTGCAAGAAGTACCATCTGTGGGTAGGAAACCCAATATGGTGCAGGGATGATTACCTCATCACCAGCATTTACGAGTGCCATAATGGCATTACATACAGACTGCTTTGCGCCGTTTGAGCAAAGAATCTGTGATGGCTTGTAGTCAAGTCCGTTCTCGTTCTTGAGTTTGTTTACGATAGCATTCTTAAGTTCTGGATAACCAGGTACTGGGCTGTAACGGCTCCAGTTTTCCTCAACTGCCTTGATAGCAGCAGCCTTGATGTGATCTGGAGTGTTGAAGTCTGGTTCACCAACCGACATGTTGATAATGTCAATTCCCTGAGCCTTGAGCTCAGAACTCTTCTGACTCATTGCAAGAGTCTGAGAAGGAGAAAGTCTGTTAAGACGATCTGAAAGATTTTCCATAATTTCTTTATTATATGTTCGTTTTGTTCTAATAAATGGTTTGTGTTAATCTGTACCTGAGTTTCACGTTATTTTGTGAAATGCAAAGTATGTCCCATGCGGTCACGCTTTGTCATGAGATAACGCTCATTGAACTGGTTTGGAGTGATTACGATTGGCACATTCTCAACGATTTCGAGTCCGTAGCCTTCAAGTCCCACTCGCTTAGTAGGATTATTTGTAAGCAAACGCATCTTGCTTATTCCCAATTCACGAAGAATCTGAGCACCTACTCCATAATCGCGAAGATCAGGATCGAAACCAAGATGGATATTAGCATCCACAGTGTCGTCTCCTTCCTCCTGAAGTTTGTAGGCTGCAATCTTGTTCATCAGACCAATGCCTCTTCCTTCCTGGATAAGGTAAACGATTGCTCCCTTGCCTTCCTTCTCGATGAGTTCCATCGACTTGTGGAGCTGTTCACCACAGTCGCAACGCTGACTACCGAAGATGTCACCAGTAGCACAGCTTGAATGCATACGCACAAGCACTGGTTCATCTTCCTTCCACTCTCCCTTCACAAGGGCGATATGTTCGAGTCCATTGCTCTTCTGGCGGAAAGGAATGATACGGAAATGTCCGTATGCAGTAGGCATATCAGCCTCAACACCCTTTTCTATGAGTTTATTGTCGAGAGACACAACATCGGCTGCTTCTGCATCAGCACACTCTGCTGAGTCTGCAGTCTGAGCAAGACGATATGCGATGAGGTCCTTTATCTGGATGAGTTTCAAACCAAACTCCTCTGCCTTCTGCACAAGTTCTGGCATTCGTGCCATTGTTCCATCAGGATTGAGAATCTCAATCAAGGCAGCAGCAGGCTTCAAACCAGCAAGTCGGGCGAGGTCGATGGCTGCTTCTGTATGTCCCGAACGGCGAAGCACACCTCCATCCTGTGCATAAAGAGGATTGATATGTCCTGGACGACCGAAATCCTTCGCTTCTGCTTCCGGATTAGCAAGCCACTGGATAGTAGCAGCACGGTCATGAGCACTAACACCTGTTGTGCAACCATCAAGCTTATCTACTGTGACAGTGAACGGAGTGCCAAGCATCGAAGTATTGTCAACCACCTGATGGGCAAGTTCAAGTTCTCGCGCACGCGAAATAGTAATAGGAGCACAGAGCACTCCTCTACCCTCTCGCAACATGAAGTTCACCTTGTCTGGTGTGATGAGTTCGGCTGGAGTGATGAAGTCACCCTCATTCTCTCTATCCTCATCATCCACCACAATGACAAACTTGCCTTGGCGGAAGTCTTCGATAGCCTCTTCTATTTTACTGAATTTTACTTTGTTCATATATTATTTCTTTTATTCTTTCCTTGATAAGTTCTCCATACTCAATGATATTCTTCACATCACCCCTACGACGACGATAGAATCGGAACGAATGAGTGTCGAGCACTGGGAGTCCGTTGAGATAGAGAAGCACCTTGCGGTCCTTGCTGTTGGAGAGCACATCCACTACATGTTCCAAGAACATTGACAATCTCTCAGCATCCTCATCCACATTCCTTGAGAAGACATGCTTGAAGATGTACTTGATGTACTTCACCAGCGATGGTCGCCTTATCTGCTTTCTGTATTGCTTTGCCATTCCGATGAGTTCATCCATCTTGTCGTGCATCTCTGCATAATCAGGGTCATTGATGATAACCTCCTTACGCACGATGTGTCGCTTCTGTCGTTTGCCGATGAGCTTGCGGAAGAACGAAGTATAAGCATCGATGTTGAACACCACCGAGTCATTGTTCCACTTAACAGGGAGGAACGCAGCCACAGGCATCAGTATCAGAGAACTGAGCCACATGCCGAACCACACTGGTATTGAACCTTCACGTCCAGCACGCATACCACCCGTATTGATGATATAGTAGATGATGAAGATAAGCACAGCAATAACCACTGGCATACCCAATCCACCCTTTCGGATGATAGCTCCGAGCGGAGCACCGATGAAGAAGAAGATGAGGCAGGCAAGTGCCATTGTTATCTTCGACCAGAACTGTACCCAGTGTCTGCGAATCTGTGCATCACCATCTGCAGTCACAGCAGCCTTGTAGTCAAGGTCCATCTTGGAGATGTTCACCCTCTGCAAACCGCCCATGATGACCGACTGCTTCTGGGATGACTCAAGATGTGCAAACACCGTATCGAAGTTCACATGTTCCTTATGGTTCACCACAACCCCATTTTGCAAAGGAGCTATGTCAGGAATCCTAACATGTCGGTAAGGCTTAACTTCCTCATTCTTCTTGGAGGCATCCACCTTTGGCGTAGATTGTTTGGTTGTATCAGAAACCGCATCACTCTGTCCGCCCATCACAACCGGCTGGCCATATATGATTTGTTTGGTTGAGTCGTATGGCATCACTCTCGCTCTCGATGTATTTGCCACATATAGCGAACGTACCGTCATGTCATTAAAGAATGCCACAGCCATACTGTCGTAATACACCTTCATAGAGTCCACCGAACCCAATATTTCATCCATTCTTTTCGTATCTGCCGAACGACCGATTGCCTCATTGTCCTCCATCGTAAAATTGGTGTTGAAGTCAATGACGAAGAGTTTGTTGACAAATGTCTCACGGCGATAAGGCACATTGCGTGTACGCAGACCGCTGTTGGCAATATTCTCAAACTGTTCTCCGTTCCACAAGTGCAGCAGCATCTGTTCTTTGCTGGCACTCGTTTCGAGTCGTCCAGAGTCAGCAAGCACGATGTGCGCATTGTTCACTCCATCTCGCATATTGTAGATGATGAGGTCATACAGCACACCCGTTTCCTTGTTTTTCTTCTTCACATACATATTCAAACCTTCCACTCCGCTATAGAACACACCTTCCGGAATATCCACCTCAGGCGATGCTTCACGAATGGACCACAGCAGTCTGTACAGGTTCTCCGTTGCCTTTGGAGCCACATTGTTCTGAAAATAGAACGACACACCTGCAATGATAAGGTTGAACACAATGAGAGGTCGTATGGTGCGAATCAAAGGTATGCCCGCAGCTTTGATGGCAAGCAGTTCCAGTTTCTCACCCAAGTTTCCGAACGAGATGAGTGAAGCCAGAAGCACACCAAGTGGCAGAGCAAGTGGCACAAGTGTTTCTCCTGCATAGAAGAAGAATTTTGCCATCACATCGAGTGTGAGTCCCTTACCCACCAGGTCATCAACATATCTCCACAGGAACTGCATCATTACGACAAAAAGGCTGATGCAGAATGTACCCGCAAACAGCACAAGATAGTTCCTCAAGATGAATATGTCGAGTTTCTTAATTATTTTCACAACCTTACGAAGTAATTCGGAGTGCAAAGGTAATGGTTTTAAATAAGAATTAAGAATTAAGAATTAAGAATTTACCATTTGATACACATTTTTAAATAAAAATATGAGTTAAAGTAGCAAATCGTCGCTTTATAGGCATCAAAAACAATCAACACCCACTACCATTTTGCAAAATCTTAATTCTTAATTCTTAATTCTTAATTATAATTACTACCTTTGCACGAAATTTCACAATTAATCATGATTACAGCAGAACAATTAAAGGACATCAAAGAACGTACTGAAGCTTTGCACCGATACCTCAACATTGATGCAAAGCAAGTTGAATTTGAAGAAGAGCAGTTACGCACACAAGCCCCTGACTTTTGGGAAGACCAGAAGCGTGCCGAGGCACAGATGAAGAAGGTCAAGGACATTCAGAAATGGCTTGATGGCTACAAGGAGGTGAAGAGTGCAACCGAAGATACCGAAGTAGCATTCGATTTCTACAAAGAAGAGATGAGCACTGAGGAGGAGGTTGATGCATATTATGCTACTGCACTTAAACTTATTGAAGACCTCGAACTCAAGAACATGCTTCGTGAGGAGGCAGACGGCATGGATGCTGTACTCAAGATAAATGCTGGTGCTGGTGGCACTGAGGCTCAAGACTGGGCACAGATGCTTATGCGTATGTATCAGCGTTGGGCAGAATCACATAAATACAAGGTTACAATCTCCAACTATCTCGATGGTGATGATGCAGGTATCAAGACCGTTACTATGGAGATTGAGGGCGACCAGGCATACGGTTTCCTTAAGGGTGAAAATGGTGTTCACCGTCTTGTTCGTGTCAGTCCTTACAATGCTCAGGGCAAACGAATGACTTCATTCGCATCAGTCTTCGTCACTCCACTCGTTGACGACTCGATCGAGGTTGTTATCGACAAGAGCAAAATAAGTTGGGACACTTTCCGTTCATCAGGTGCCGGAGGTCAGAATGTCAACAAGGTCGAGACTGGTGTTCGTCTTCGTTATCAATATGTTGACCCAGATACAGGCGAAGAGGAAGAAATCCTCATCGAGAATACCGAGACTCGTAAGCAGCAGGAGAATCGTGAGAATGCCCTCCGCCTTCTCCGTTCACAACTCTACGACCGTGCCCTCCGCAAGAAGATGGAGAAGCAGCAGGAGATTGAGGCTGGCAAGAAGAAGATTGAGTGGGGTTCACAGATTCGTTCATACGTATTCGATGACCGTCGTGTGAAGGACCACCGCACAAACTACCAGACATCCGATGTAGGTGGTGTTATGGACGGAAAGATTGACGATTTCATTAAAGCATTCCTTATGGAATTTGCAGGTACACAAAATGCATAACGAAATAGAACGCAAATTTCTCGTTGCGGGCGAGTTCAAGCACCTTGCCCACAACGTAACCCACATCGAACAGGGTTACTTCGCCACCGAACCGGGCAAGACGGTCCGCATTCGCATTCGTGGCGAAAAGGCATACCTCACCATCAAGGGCCCTTCTCTCGATGGTGGTCTCTCACGCTATGAATTCGAGACTGAAGTGCCAATGGACGATGCACACCAGCTCATGAGTCTCTGTATGCCTGGCAGCGTAATCAAGGACCGCTACCTCATCAAAAACGGCAAACATACCATTGAAGTGGATGAGTTTCACGGCGACAACGAAGGACTCATCCTTGCAGAGATAGAACTCGACAACGAGAATGAAGAATATGTGAAGCCGGACTTCCTTGGGCGTGAAGTCACCGGTGACTATCACTACTACAATAAGTTCATGATACGTCACCCATACAAAGAATGGAAAGATGAAGCATAAGTTCACAATCATCATTGCTGTCATCATCTTCATCCTT
The DNA here is from genome assembly GCA_937893145.1 of uncultured Prevotellaceae bacterium. GTDB lineage: Bacteria > Bacteroidota > Bacteroidia > Bacteroidales > Bacteroidaceae > Minthosoma. The sequence continues at coordinate 19,083 of CALBJW010000201.1, forward strand.
AGCACCATACCACTTCCTGAAGTTCCAGACTTAGGCGATGTGCCTTTTATAGACAAGTGGGTTCACTTCGTGATGTATGGTTCACTGACATTCGCAATGTATCTCGACCGCAAACTCTCGAAGGCAGAAGCTAACACGACATTTATTCTTGCTGCCTTCTTCCTCCCATCCCTTTACGGAGGCATTTTGGAACTCGTACAAAAATACTGCACCACATGCCGTTCGGGCGAATGGCTCGACTTCTACGCAGACACATTCGGTGCATTTTTAGCAACAATAATATCACTATTAATATGGAAAATCGCGAAAACTTTGGAACAAAGATAGGTGCCATCCTCGCAGCCGCAGGCTCAGCCGTCGGACTGGGCAACGTATGGCGTTTCCCTATCGAGACAGGACAAAACGGTGGAGCAGCATTTATCATCATCTACATCATCTGTATTCTCGCTCTTGGACTCCCTATCATGATAAGTGAGTTTCTTATCGGCCGCCATACCCACAGCAACACAGCTGGTGCTTACCGCATCCTTGCCAACGGAACGAAGTGGAAGTGGATTGGCCGTCTCGGCGTGTTCACAGGATGGTTCATCCTATGCTACTACTGCGTTGTTGGTGGATGGACTATGCACTACACATGGCTCTCTGCCAGCAATAGCTTCCATGAGGTCCCAGCACAAGAGTTCGGCACCATATTCGAGGACTTCACAAGCAGCCCTTGGACACCAACAATCTGGCTTGTAATCTTTGTGTTTGTCACACACTTTGTCATCACACGAGGTGTGCAATCGGGCATCGAGAAGTTCTCTAAAATCATGATGCCTACCCTCTTCATCATCACTATAATGCTGACAGTATGCTCTCTTTCTCTTCCTGGAGCAAGCCAGGGTGTGGAATTCCTTCTTAAACCAGACTGGAGCAAGGTGACAAGCACAACAGTACTTCAAGCTATGGGACAGGCTTTCTTCTCCCTCTCTCTCGGTATGGGTTGCCTATGCACATACGCCAGTTACTTCGAACCAAGCACTCCACTTGCCAAGACTGCACTCCACGTTAGTGCCATCGATACTCTCATAGCCATCATGGCAGGCTTCATCATCTTCCCTTCTGTGTTCAACATCGGCATGGACCCTAATGAAGTGGGAGCAGGAGCAAGCCTCACATTCATATCCTTGCCTAATGTCTTCCAGCAATCCTTTGGTGATGGAAGCTTCCTCGCAGTCATCTTCTCGTCTCTCTTCTATTTCCTGCTCTTTGTGGCAGCACTCACAAGTGCCATCTCTCTTCATGAGGTTGCAACAGCATACATTACTGAAGAGTACAATATGTCACGCAAAAAGGGAGCGACAATCATCACACTCAGCATCACACTCCTCGGCATACTCTGTTCGTTGTCGTTTGGTCCATTGAGCGGAGTCAAGGTACTTGATCGCAACATATTCTCTATGTTCGACGACCTTTCAGGCATGGTACTGCTCCCACTTGGAGGTATGTTTATCTCCATCTTTGCAGGATGGATACTCGACCGCCAGCTCTATCGTGAGGAAATAACAAATAGCGGAGAAATCAAAGCACCTTATTTCAAGCTGCTCATCTTCGCCCTTCGCTACATTTCCCCACTTGCCATTGGCATCGTGTTCCTCGACCAGTTGGGAGTATTTAATTTCTTAAAATAATGATTAAAGCAATATTCTTCGACATAGACGGCACACTCGTGTCGTTCAACACTCACAAGATTCCACAATCCACTATAGATGCCGTTAGCGATGTACGTCGCCGCGGCATCAAAGTGTTTATAGCCACTGGTCGCCCACTCCCATTCATCAACAATCTCGGCACACTTGAGTACGACGGCATAATGTCTGTCAACGGAGCAAGCATCCTTCTCAACGACGGAACATCCATCTGCCACACACCTGTTGACAAGGCTGATGTAGAACGCATGGTAGCATACCAAGAGCAGAACCCAATAGCTGTGGCATACGCTACCGATACCGAAGCCTTTGTAACCAACTACAACGACAACTTCCATGAGGTTTTCGAACTCCTTGATCTCAGCACCCCACGAGTGCTTGACACCAAGGAGGCACTCACCAAAGACATCATGCAGGTCATCGCCTTCTTCAACAGCGAACAAGAGCCTTACATAATGCAGAACGTACTCAAGAACTGCGATGCTCAACGCTGGCATCCACTCTTTGCCGACTGTGTTCGCAAAGGCACAAGCAAAGCAACCGGAATAGATGCCGTATGTCAGCATTTCGGCTTCGACATCAGCGAGACTATGGCATTCGGAGATGGAGGAAACGACAAACCGATGCTCCTTCATGCAGGCATAGGCATTGCAATGGGAAATGCAAGTGACGATGTAAAATCATGCGCAAAAATGGTCACAGATTCCGTAGATAACGACGGAATATCAAAAATTTTACATCAGATAGACAAATTTTAGACGAAAAGCTTTGTCACTTTGAAAAAACTCCCTACCTTTGCACTCGCTAAACAAAAATGATGGCGTGGTAGCTCAGCTGGTTAGAGCGTCGGATTCATAATCCGGAGGTCGAGGGATCGTGACCCCCCCACGCTACTTTAGAAATCAAGCAGTTATGAATATCTCATAACTGCTTTTTTCTTTATCGGGAAAATAATGGAAAAACAGAGGAATTTTGAAAACTCCATGATTTTGTAATTTAGAGATTACGATTTCACCTATTTTGCAAATAAGTAAAAAGGTTCTCGTTATACTACAGCCTCAAATAATTTGTGCTCTCCCAAGACAACCTCTTTAATACCACTCTGCTTGTTCTTGTTGAAGCAGAAGCTAACCATATAACCTGTATGTAGGCGGTAGTAGTCAAGGTACTCGGAGAGTTGCTTTTCTCCACGCTCGTTGTATGATTCACCACGCCATATCTTCAGTTCTATGACATATTGCTGTCCAAGATAGTCTATAATGATGTCCGTTCTGGTGAGATCTCGTGTCCTTGCTTCGCAATAATAGTTGCCTACTCCATTTATAATAGGACGGAGATAAGTAAGGAAAATATTTCGACCATTCTCCTCGACGAATTCATCATCTTTCTCTGGGCGATAAATCTCGTTGAAGTGAACGATGAACCTTTCAAGCAGATGCTTCATGTCAATGATACCATCATGGATGAATTGGTTCTTCTCCATTTGACCAAGACTAAAAATCCTTGAAGTCTCATTTTCTCCAATAAACATGTTATACAAACGGGTCTCCATAAGACGACAGGCTATGCCAACATTTCCATTATCATTCTTAAGGAAGTTGAACATTAAACCAATCTGGAGATATTTCTCGTCAGTATAGAATGTTCTAGACTTACCCTCAAACAAGATAGTTCTTAGCAAGTCCTTTAATTCCGAGTATTCATCCAGTTTCTTTACCAGGTCATCAAAGAGTGTGTTTCTTTCTACCAACAAGTCGTGTGTAGCTTTCAAAACTCCTTCTTTATTCCAAGCATAACCTTCTGCATCTATAATCTGGCATAAACGACTCACAAGGAAAGGATATCCTGCAGTATAGTCATGAATCATCTGACCTATATGTTGAGAATCAAAACAAAGTCCATGATCGTTTTTGTATTCATTCAACATTTCTGCGATTCCTTCAGCAGGAAGACTCATGTCAGTATTGAACGCTACGGATATGTTACACGGACTATTATACTGGTGTTCGTCTTCTGAACGCATCCTCAGTTTCAGATTCTTAACATCATATACACCAGCGAGGATGACGGATTGAAAAGCAGGCGCTTCGTCCCTATTGAGGTACACGTCTCGAATCAGTCCAAGAAACTTGACAAATTCTTGATGATTACCAGCCTGATCCACTTCATCAATAATTAGAACAACTTTTTTTTGACTACATAATTGAGTCAATAGCATTCTATAACGCATTGAAGTTATCTGGCCGTAATCATCTTGTCCAAACTCACATAGTAACGATGCTGTCTCTTGAGAGAGATTCTTGACGTTTCCTAAAGTAAGTTTGGAGTACATCATATACAAAGATGCATATAACAATCTTGGAAGCGATGAATAAATCTCATCTTCAAGTCCTTCAAAACTCAGTGAAAACACAATATACCCTTCACCTTCCAGCTTCTTCTTCAGTTCCGCAAGTGTAGTTGTCTTTCCGTACTGACGACCTCTGTTGATACAGAAATATTTGCCATCACGCACCAACATAGCAGCAGACTCCACTTGCCTGCTGATATCTACCATGTAATGCATTGAAGGGATGCATTTCCCTGCAGTATTGAAAGACTTCATTATTGTATATGCTTTTATTTAATTTACAAAAGTATTGCCATTATTTCAAATAACAAAATTAATAGCCAACAAAGTGTAGTTGGAAAGGAGAAAAAGCGAATTTGTATCCTAATTCTTGAGCAAAAATTACTCTTACATCACACTTGATTTTTTATTCAAAGGACAAAAGTCCCTCATAGAGAACGGAATTAAATTATTTCTCCATGAGGGACTTACATCTTCATTTGCCGAAAATATTATTGTTCACCTTCATCTGCTCTGTACTCCAACACATCTCCTGGTTGGCAGTCGAGAGCTGCACATATTGCTTCGAGGGTTGTGAATCGAACTGCTTTTGCCTTACCTGTCTTTAGAATTGACAAGTTAGCCTGTGTAATTCCTATTCTTTCAGCAAGTTCTTGCGATGACATTTTTCGTTTTGCCATCATTACATCTACATTTACTATAATACTCATTGGGCAAAACTATTAAATTGTTAATCTGTTACTTTCTTCAGCTCTGTATGCGCCGAGGTATAAGAGGCTCATTGAAAGTAGGAATAATGGATTCGTGAAATAGGTAAAAATGTACAAAAATATATATGTTCCTTCCATAGTATAATCAGGATCGAAACAAGCAATAACTACGGAAAATATTGTTGTCAATATTGTTAGACCAAAAAGTATTTGTTTCATTACAAATTTCTTCCAGAAGAACTAATGTCTCCACCATAATAAAGTCATATACAGCCCTCCCGACACCTTTTAAATAGAAAAAAGAAACTAAAGGTCTTTTTTTTGTTATTTTTTTGCCACTTGATAAATTTTATTTATATTTGCACACGACAATAGATTTATCTCATTTGTCAAGTCAGAACATTAATGAGAAGAAAAATACTTGATTAAATAACAATTAAACAAAACTAAAACAATGAGAAAAACAATTAAATTATTATTGCTACTCGTGATGGCGATAGTCAGTCAGGGAGCGTGGGCGGATGACGATTATTTCATCGGACATGGTGAAAATGAGCCCTATGAAGTAGGATCAGTGGAAGACCTGATTGAATTGAGCATCAGGATGAAAAGACATAAGGATGCTTATTATGTCATGTGTTATGTAGTGTTGACAAATGACATCGACATGTCAGCTTATCCAGACTGGACACCTATCGGCTATGACAAAGACGAGGCTAACAGAATAGGCTTTAATGGTACCTTTGATGGTATGGGACATTCCATTTATAATCTAAAAAGCCAATCTGGTAATGTGGGCCTTTTCTGGAAACTTTGGGGAGCGGACATTCGAAATGTGAATTTTCGAAATGTTGACCTGAAAGGCGCAAAGGGTAGTGTAGTCTGTACTGAAACCGTTGATGCCACGATTGAGAATGTCAAAGTGATGAGTGGATCAATTTCTATCACCGAATCCGCTTCTGGAATCTGCGTGAATGCAGACATGATCAAGCGCTGTGAAAACCATGCTAATGTAACATCCCCAAATAAAGCAGCAGGTATATCAGTAAATGCAAAGAATGTTGTCGAGTGTATCAACTATGGTGATGTCTCTGCATATACTGCAGCCGGTATTTCTTTGAGCCCTAATACTACATCAGAAGTACAGGACTGTGCCAACTACGGAACGATCGATGGAACAATTGCCGTAGGTATAACCCTTTTTTCTGCAACAGGCAAATTAGTTAACTGCCTCAATAGTGGTCGTATCAAGCATACTGAAAATCCAGAAACTCCAGGTTCTCGTGATGATGAGTGCAGCCTCTTGGCATACAGCTATTTGGCCATGGAACTTTTGGGAAACAACATGTATGTCGCCCCACAAGATAATGGTTCAGATTCATTCAATCCTGTTAATAGCCGTACTTCTATTGTGGGAGAAGCTTTAGAGATTAGCAACGAAGAGATCTCAAACGGTTTTGCCGCCTATTATTTGCAGAAATATCACCAGGATAACGATGAAGTTCCCGTATGGGTTTGGGGACAGAATCTTGCGAAAGAAGGTTCGCATCCGATTTTAGTCAAGGGCAATCCTAATCTTGACAATCCTCGTGTCTTTGGTCATGTGACTATGAGATGTGACAAAACAGTCTCCGGCGAATTTAGCAACGAGGTTTCATTCGGCGACAGCTTTAAGCAGATGGTCAATCACAGTCCTGAATTTGTAGAAATGGATCACGACTGCGAAATCGGCGGTACACAGGAGCACTGGGTATGTCAGGTTTGCCATAAGATCTTTAAGGATGAGGAATGTACTGAGGAAACATCACTGGATGAGCTCACTATTCCTGCAGGACATGATTTTGCTGGTGGTGTATGCAAATATTGTGAATATGACATCAGCATCGCAGAGGGAGACTATACCATCAGTGTAGCAGCTACAGGAAAGGACTTCGATTATGATGAGATTGAATCTTTTGACTATATCCGTTACTTTGTTCCAAACAGAAATGGAATATTGCAAATTTCATTGACTGGTGGCGGAGATGTGGATAAAGTCGTTGAAATCTTCAAGAAGACAGGGGATAGTTATCCTTATGTTACCGTAAGAATTGACAATCCAATTTATCTTACGGCTAACGTAGGAGAAGGCGTGGCCTACTACATCGGTATACGAGCTTCCGAAAATAATGTAGCTATCAATGATGCTAGCCTGAGCCTTAAGTTGATTTGCTCTGAGCATAAGATTGAGTATGTGGCAGAAAAGGAACCTACTTGCACAGAGCATGGACATGGACAGTTCCTGTATTGCTCTGCCTGTGGCAAGTATTTTGACTATTATACTGGCTATGAGACCGATTGGAAATCTTACGATTGGGGACTGGCAGAGCATAAACTTGTAGATGGTGTGTGTCAGGAATGCGATTACCATGTGCCTACTCTCGAACTTGCAAAGGACGCTGACGGAAACTTCACCTATTCGGCAGACAATGTCGAGTTTGACCGTAGGGGAGTATACTGGGGTGAAAGCCATTCCATCTTCCGTGTATTCATCCCTGAGCATGGTAAGCTGGACGTAAAGGCTTATGTTGATGTTACAAGTGGTGACTACCAACCTGTAAAGGTAAAGTCTGCACACGAATTTGAGTATCACGAAAGCTATCCTTCTGGTGGAGGCGTACAGTCTGCTCCTCAGCGACGCAAGGCTCCGGAGGTCTACGTGCCAGAACAGAACACACAAGTACCTGGTGGATATTTGTATATCCTTGTAAACAACCAAGAGGAAGTGACCTCAAAGCTTGAGGTGACTCTTTACTCTCATAAAGACAATGTGCACGAGATAGAGGCAAAACCTGCAACCTGTACTGCAGATGGCGTGAAGTCCCACTTCTATTGTGACCACGAAGACTGTACCTTTAAAATATTAGTTGGAAGGGAATGGGAGACAACTTACTATTACTTCACAGAAGATGGTATCGGAAATCCTAGCGAAGAAGATCTCAGAATTCCTGCTACTGGTCACCAGTTTGATGAGGATGGCCAATGTAGTGTATGCGGTATGAAAGAACCTTTAGGTCCAGAATTCGAAGGCACACTCGAACTTGCAAGAGAAGAACGTGGCAATGTTACAGAGAATGATTTTGTGGAAACTGTAATGAACTACTTCCCAACACCAGAAGATTTCAGTATGGTCTTTGTCGCTAAAGGCGGTGTTACCTACAAGCGCAACACTACAACATCTCGTTGGGGAACTGTTATCCTTCCATACGAGTTGAAGAGTAATGAAGAAGTAACTTACTATCAGTTGATCCGTGTAGGAGAAGCTTCTGAGCGTGAGACCGCAGTTATGACATTCTCGCCTGTAGAGACTGTGGCTCCTAACACTCCTACAGTTTATCGCTTCAACAAAGAGGCAAGCAGCTATCAGTATGATGCTTCAACAACAAGTCAAACTCTTGTGACTCTTCCTGAATATACGACATGGATTGAGACTCAGGTAGATGGACTCCCAGAGTGGACCATGTGTGGATTCTATGAGCAGCATATTATCAATTCTAATGACAATATACAGAACTACCGCTACATCAGCAAGGACAAGTTTATGACGGCAAGCAATACTCTGACCATCAATCCTTATCGTGCTGTGTTCCGTGTAGGAATAGCTGCATCTGCCAAAACCTTCGTTATCGCTATTGCTGATGGAGGTACAACAAGTATTCAAGCTGTAGCAACTGCAAACGGTGTAGAGGAAGTGATTGGTATCTATGACATCAATGGTCGCCAATTGAATACCATGCAGCGCGGTGTGAACATCATTCGTACCGCAGATGGTAAAACTCACAAGATTATTAACAAGTAATTTCTCTCAAAAACTATGAATAGAAAGAATTATATTAAACCTGTATCACAGGTGTTATGCATTGATGATGAAGATATCATAGCAACCAGTGGTGAACCTACTAATCAAACCCTTGCAGGCGGAGGAGAAGAAGATAACGGAGTTGCAGAAACTAAAATTATAGATTTCTCGAAAGAGATAGATTGGTAATAACAATCCCCATTGCACTTTACATGTATGTGCAATGGGGATAAATTGTTTATAAGCTGGCAAGTTCCTTATCTCGATGAAGGGATAAAAACTTCCCTGTCTTCATAGCCGTCAAACACTTCGTCTGCATAGGCATATTGGGCAAACACCTTTCTTATATACTCCTGCTCCTCTGGTGGAAGTAGGAGTTTTCCGTTTCTACGGTCATAATACTGGTTTTTGCCGAAGTGCCCCATCAATATGTGGTAGATGATGTTGGCATCATCAGCTGGCACCTTACCTAATGCCTGCTTGAATCCTCGAGCAAATCGTACAGTCTTGATTGTAGCCACCATCTCGCAGTCCGAACGTCCCGTAACCACATTTGGATTAACTATCATAAACTCACGATCATCATCCGTCACTTCACGAAATGCTATGGCACGAGCACAAGTGCTTGCCAGTTCACAGTCCTTACGCACACATAGTGCGTGATCCTTATATATTTCTTTCATATCAAATATTCTGTTTTCGTAAATTTCAATTTATTACCTTTTCACAAAATAAACATACCCCTTGTTGTTACGGCGCTTGGCAAGTTTCAACTTCGTAAGCACCCTTCCAAGTCGGATGGTATTGCAATCCACACGCTTGTTGAATGTAGGAAGTTTCTCCAACTGTTCCATTATCTCCGTAACCGTCAACCATTCTCCTTCATCATCATTCTCAGGCACAGAGAAAACAGAAAGGAAGAGTTGCTCGATAGGTGTTTCGACCTCAAAGTCACCGTTTGACAACTTAATAAGTCGTTCATCCTCATCATTAAGATAGTATCGCTCACCACTGAGTATCAGACTCTTTGCCTGGGCATACAACTGCTTATAGTCTATCGACACATCTGTTCGAATTGGGGCTGTTACCTCCACACATATATATCGGCGGTTGCCAGTAGGGTCACGAAGCACCTCGTGCTGATTGCTTGTTGCAATAAAAGATGCATATCGCCTCTGCGAACTTATCGTCTCGCTATACATACGACGGATATTCGTGACCGGCTTCTGGAAGAGATGCTTCACGAAGGCAAACTGCTTTTCGCTCAACTGGTCAAACTCGTCTATATTCACAAGAAGGAACCTGCTCAGATACCTCTCAGCCTCAACATTGGTGCGGAAGTCGATACTATCCGTGAAGAACATCTGCAACTCTGGTGGCAGGAGCAATCGGCAGAAAGTGGACTTCCTGTATCCTTGCTCACCGATAAGCACAGGAGCAGTCTGGTTGGCATGAGTCGTGTCACAGTTCATCCAGTGTGCCACCATAGAGAGGAACCACCTCTTGAACAAACGCGTCCAGTACGGATTATCGTTTGGCACCATATTCGCAAGCCCTGTCATGCGGTCCTTACCGTCCCATTCCGGCAGTTCGTTCATGTACTCCGTTATAGGATTGTAGAGAGGGATATAGTTAGAATGAACCAACTGATTCACCTCCCCGAAAGTAGGTTCTATGCCCTCTATGCAAGCCTCATGGTGGATAGTGTTCAGTTCGCGTCGATCGAGTTCCTTGAACATGAACATCAGACTCATCCTCTCCCTATATTCCGTGCGCTGAAGCACCTCGTTGAACCTAATCTCATACCTACGCTGCAGGAACTCTCTCAATCTATACGCCACAATCTGATGCTTCGACATAGGTGTACGGACACCAAAACCCTTGTATTCTGCATACACATTGTTTACTACAGCACGCACATCACACTCCCTTTCGTTGTAGTAACGCCACACGAGTCTCGTTGCCACCTCCTCTTCTGGGAGTCCACAATCAGCACAAATACCTGCCACTCGTGTCACCATCTCCATAGGATTATGGCAGCCACCTTGCGACAAGCCCAACAATGCCTGCTTGAATGCCGCTTCAAACATAGTGGTAAATGTGATATACGCCTCTGCACTTGGTTTCACACGCTCAAGATGATTCTGCGGATCGCCCATGTTTATCACAGACCTGATAGAATCCTCCGTAGGCTGTTCTATGATGAATGGTGCCGGATGAGCATTCACATAAGGTTTCTCATCCCATGTCAGCAGCACCCGCTTGTCGAGTTTTGGTTCTTCGATATCTATACGGAACTCCATACCAGGCTGATAGCACATCATACTGGTAGCATACGCCTGTGCACAGAAGAGGCTTGCCTCCTTTTCGCCCTTAGGCAGAGTGCCATCAGGTAGTGTGGCGAGTGTCCATACATGCAACGAATGTCCGTCCGCACCCTGCATGGCACAGAGAGTCTGAGGGAACATCGACGCCTGGCGTTTAGCCTTCTCAATCTCCATTTCATTGTTCAGCCCCTTGATAGTAAGCACAGACACACCATTAAATGTCCTCATCACACGCTCTCCATCCTTGTTTTTTTGGTATTCACACACAGGACAAACCGTCGGAATATGATCTATATGCCCCCAAGTGTCATTCTTCATCATAGTTGGGAACACCTGTCTATATTTCCAGATATAATCATCCCTCAAGTCCGTCTGAATGCGTTGCAAGAACTTTTCAAGTTCCTCATTAGCAACACTTTCACTACCATCTTTCTGCTTTCTGAATATTGTTACTTTCATAGTCATATCATTTATATTTATCCGATACAAAGGTAGCAAAAATTATTGAAAATAGCAAATATCTTACAGGACAAATAAATTATTTTTTGTGATTTTCTTATACACTTTATACACAAACGCCATTTTTAGCACTTATATAACTAATTATCAACATATTAAAAACGTGTATGATTTCAGAAAATCATACACAACTTTATACACTTTATACACATCCTACACTTTATACACTTTATACACGCAATCATACACTGTATTTAACTTACTATTTATCAACAATATATCCACTAGAATTTCCATTAGTGTATAAAGTGTATAAGGAAATACACAAAATTATTTAAAGGACCTTCCTCCTTGTACTTCCATTTTCACGACCGGTAATGAAAGCTTTCCTTTGCGGTCGTGAAAGCTTTCACGACCGCAAGGGAAAACAAAAGCGTACAGGCGGTGAAGTCCACCCGTACGCTTTACTCATGATATGTACTTAGTGTTTAATCTCCGAATCCTTCTTCTTCTATATTATCAAGGTCGAAACGAATATATACATCATCTGTTGGGCTTGGAGTATCAGAGCCTCCCTGCTCACCACTCGTAGCGATAATATCACATACCTCGATTGATAATTCCTCTATTGAAGGTACGATATAAAATTTCTTTGTATCCATATTTATACTATTATATATAAGGTATGACAATTATCTGTTTTGAATCATCTTCTTACCGTTTCTAATCACGATGCCACGGTAACTGCTATTCACTTCAGTACCCATCAGCGAGTAAGCCTTGCTGTTAATATGTACTGGCATGAGGTCGTTGGCTACGGACTCAAGGGCAGTGGTTGAGCCATCCTCATCCTCTATGACAAAGCGGATAGACTTAGCTTGACCAGTGACAGAATTCTTCAGGTCATCGATGCTTGGACAATAGAACCACGCGCGGTAAGGAGCGATGGTCACTTTCTTTGCGTTACGGATTTCGCCGCCTGAAACGTAATAGATATTCTGTGCTAAATCGCCCTCAAATACTCTCTGCTCGAATGTGCCCCACACATCCCAAAAACCAGCATCTAAAGTCTTATTTGTTGGGGTTGTTGTGATTTCTTTACCAGCATTGTTGAAGCATATCTCGACAGGATTGTCTGCATCAGCATCCTTTGCCTCTGCTGCGCGGAACAAGACAGGATAACCAGGCATCACTTCATCTAAATACGTGAACACCAACTTAATGCCTTGCTCGTCGTCTTCCTTTCTACTGAACGTGTAGTAGTTTATCTTGTCGTCAGACTTCAAAGCAAATGGCAGGCACACTGTGCCGTACTGGTTGGTGACCTTGCGGGTATGATAGACTCCCTTGTTGCCTGTTGGCGTAGGATAAGGATCTATGCCTATGTTCTGCTGCCAGTTAACACCGAGTTTAGCGCATGCCACACCCAACTTCTGCTCATCTTCCTTAGGATGATCAACGACGTTATCAGCATAGCAAGTGCCGTCATTACAACAATAATACCCAAATGGTGAAATATTGAGACTATTGGCGATGGTGGTTTTATCATACCAAACATATCCTGCAATTCCTATTACACCATTATTTGTACCGTGAAAATCACTGAGGCAATCTCTGATTGTTTCGGATTGTGAGATACCTACGATTCCACCACAAGAATGCTCTGTAGTTAAAGTTCCAAGATTTGCGCATCTTGAAATCGTACAATTGATCATATATCCCACGATACCTCCATAGGCAGAGACGTCACCTTTTCTATCATCAACCTTACGTATCAAATATTCTTTTCCATTATATGTTTTAGTGACGCCAGTCATACCTGACATTGTCTTATATTTATTATAATAACTATTGTTAACTTCTTCTGTCTTCATGTAGACAAGCATTCCTGTATTCAGACATCCATCGACGAAAGTATTATTGATTGCTTGTCCGATAATGCCACCTACGAGTTCGTCATTACTAGCTATCAAAGCAGAATTTATGCAGTCATAAAATTTACAGTTATCCGAAAAACCAGTAATACCTCCTGCCAAGGCTCCGACAAGATAAGTTCCATCAGAACAAACACACGACTGATCATCAACCACGCAGTTTGTGAATTGAGAACCTTCTATTGATTTCCCTGCTACACCTTGTAGTTTAACGGATTAGGTTGACCACTTTGAGTCTTAATTGTAAAGTCTGTTGA
>CALBJW010000202.1 GCA_937893145.1 uncultured Prevotellaceae bacterium
GAGAATTCACTCGGTGTTAGCAAGGCTGATGCATATCACTTCGCATTCGCAGTAGCATGTGCTTCACTCATCGTATCAATCGCTATCTACTACACATTCAAGTCAACATTTGCACATGTTCTTGTTCCAGCTACAAAGGTTAAGGCTGCAGCAACTACATCAAACAACAATGTTGAAGATGCCGATGATACAAAGGAACGCATTGTTTGCCTCTGCCTCGTATTCGCAGTGGTTATCTTCTTCTGGATGGCATTCCACCAGAATGGTGCCACACTCACATTCTTTGCTCGTGATTTCGTTGCAACAAGTGCTACAGGCATCACAGCAATGGAGATGGATGTGACAAACCTCGTTGCTTGCATCTTCATCGTTTACGCTTGCTTCGGACTTTTCCAGGATAAGAGCAGAGGTTTCAGCAAAGGCAAGTTGATTAACAACTTCATGCTTGCAGCAGGTATCGCCTATCTCGGATATAAGTTCAACTATGGTCCTTCTGAGGTAGAGGTTAGCGCTCCAATCTTCCAGCAGTTCAACCCTTGCTTCGTTATTGCACTTACTCCTGTTAGCATTGCTATCTTCGGATGGTTGAACAAGAAGGGTAAGGAACCAAAGGCACCAGTAAAGATTGGTCTTGGTATGCTCGTTGCAGCCGTTGCCTACTTGCTCATGACAGTATCTACACTTAGTCTCCCTGCACCAAATGCAGAGGCTCCAGAGCACTTGGCTGATGTAACACCAAACCTTCTTGTGTCAACTTACCTCATCCTCACATTTGCAGAACTTCTTCTCTCTCCAATCGGTATCTCATTCGTTACTAAGGTTGCTCCTGAGAAGTACAAAGGTGTAATGATGGGACTCTGGTTCGGTGCTACAGCTATTGGTAACTTCCTCGTATCTATCCCAACAATGCTTTGGGGTAACAACCACTATGTTGTATGGGGAACACTCATGGCTATCTGCCTTGTTGCAGCTATCTTCATCTTCTCTATCATCAAGAAACTCAACAAAGTAGCATAAGAAACAAGAAACATTTTCTGTGTACCAGGCAAATGGTATATGGTAAATGCTTAAATGGTAAATGAAGTTATGTCCCATCCTAAAGGACTATATCTCCTTTTTATAACTGAAATGTCGGAGCGCTTCTCGTATTATGGTATGAGAGCGCTCTTGACGCTTTATATGGTGTCTGCCCTTTTCACGAAGGAGGGGGCAGCAGAAGTGTATGGAACATTCACAAGTCTTGTGTATCTCACCCCTCTCATTGGAGGTTATATCGCAGATAGATATTGGGGGAACAGACGAAGCATCGTGACTGGAGGATGCCTCATGGCTGTTGGACAGTTCCTTATGTTCTTGAGTGCTTGCTTTGTGAATCAGAGCATTACAGAGGACGGAGGAATGATAAACAGCAATGTAGATAACAGCCTTTCCGTGATGCTCATGATGGGTGGACTTGGAATGCTTATACTCGGAAATGGATTCTTCAAACCAAACATCGTGACGATGGTGGGCGACCTCTATGAACAGAACGACAAGAGAAAGGACTCCGCATTCACCATCTTCTATATGGGTGTGAATGTTGGAGCACTCTTTGCCCCACTCGTCTGCGGGCTCTTCGAGGGTGACATCCTCAATCCTGGTCGTTTCAAATGGGGATTCCTCATCGCCTGTATTGTGATAAGCATCTCAATGATTCTTTTCCTTCTGTTAAAGAACCATTTTCTCGTTACACCAGAAGGCAGGCAGATTGGTCTTGCACCAGCAGAAATGCCTCTAACCCACCAAGACAAGAACCAGCCTCTCACGAAGAACGACTACATCCACATGGCAGTAATTGTGATTATTGCAGTCTTTGTCATCTTCTTCTGGGCAGCATACGAACAAGCAGGAGTGTCACTCACCTACTTTGCAGACAAGCAAACAGACAAGACATTCTTTGGTTGGGAAATGCCTACCTCGTGGTTCCAGACCTTCCCAGCGTTCTTCTGTGTGGTTCTCGCACCAGTGATGAACTGGTTCTGGCCTAAGTTGGGCAAATATGAACCTCACGCAGTAAACAAACTCGCCGTTGGTTTACTGATGCTCTCGCTGAGTTATTTTGTCATTTCATTTGGAGTGAAAGATGTTGCACCAGGAATGAGAGTCAGCATACTTTGGCTCACAAGCCTTTATTTCATACAGGAAATAGGTGAACTTTCCATCTCTCCAATCGGTTTGTCGTTAGTAAACAAACTCTCCCCTCGTCGATTCGTGTCACTCATGATGGGAATATGGTATCTCTCTACAGCCGTAAGCAACTATGCAGCAGGACAACTTGCTATGCTCTACCCAGATGGAAACTCTGGTCCTAAGCACCTCTTCGGCTACGAGATTAGTAATCTGCACGAGTTCTTCTTCGTATTCGTCATCATGTCTGGAATAGCAGCCATCATCCTCTTTGCAATAAGTCCTTTGTTGAAGAAGATGATGAGCGACATAGAACAATAAAACAAAAAAAGTCCGAAAGCACGGACATTGGCGTTCATGCTTTCGGATTACTCTTACCGTAACGACGGATTACTTTGTCCGTACCGACGAATTACTCTGTCCGTACTGACGGATAAATATGTCCGTGCTGACGGATAATGATGTCCGACTGCACGGACAAACGGTTTCGTGCAGTCGGATATTTTTTGTTGTCTTTACTTGTAAATCTTCTTTACTGTACCATTGCTCATGCGGATAATGTTGAGACCTGGCTTAAGAGCCTTTGTCTTGATACCCTGGAGCGA
The DNA here is from genome assembly GCA_937893145.1 of uncultured Prevotellaceae bacterium. Classification (GTDB taxonomy): domain Bacteria; phylum Bacteroidota; class Bacteroidia; order Bacteroidales; family Bacteroidaceae; genus Minthosoma. The sequence continues at coordinate 2,772 of CALBJW010000202.1, forward strand.
ATAGATGTCAGAAATTCCAACGCTACCTGTTGTTACATCATCAATATCATCAACAGTAGGAATGCTGTTAACCTTACATTCAAGAAGAAGGAACTCATCAAATCCACCTACAGCATCGAGGTTAGAGAAACGGATGATGTAGTTGCCCTTCTCTGCAATATTGAACTCAACAACATTCTCCTTTGCTGTACGAACACTTGCAGCAGTGTTACCATTAGCATTTGGAGTAGCAGAGTTTGAAGCAACACTCTTAATCACACTACCCTTCGAATCAAGGATTTCGAACTTATACTTAGGAGTGCTCTTCCATGCAGCCATTACATAAGTAAGCTTGTAATCACCAGGTTCGAGAGTAAGTGGGTACTTTGTCTGGCGACCATACTCAGCACAATCTTCTCTCCAGTAGAGAGCCTTGCCCTGATAGCCAACAAAACCACTCATTACACGAGCTCCAGAACCATAAGAATTAGGATATTCATGAACATCACCATTCTCCTGTACTGTACGCCAACCTTCAGGAATAGTACCAGCAAGAACATTTGAATAGTCAAGAGCATAGATAGAAGTCATATCCTTGAATACAGGAACAAGAGTAACATTATCGTCTGGCATTACGAATGTACCATCATCCTTCACAGTAACACCACCATGAAGAACAGTCCATCCAGCAAGCTTAAATCCTTCATCAGGAATGACGTTCAATGTAACGACTTCACCCTCAGCAGCAGTCTCTACATCAGCAACAACAGTTCCGTGTTCTGTGTCCTTGATAGTGACAGCAAACTTTTCAGCTTCAACATCAGCTGGAATGTAAGTAATGTTGTCGATATACATGCTGATACCACTTGTATTAGTAAGGGTGAGTGTGTTACTTCCCTCCTTCAATGTTGCATCAAACACAACCTTCTTCCATTCATTCAAAGCACACTTTTCAATTTTAACATTCGTACGAGTACCATTCACGAGAGTAAGCATATTACCAAGCTTTGAGGCATTGCTATATCGAATAGCGATACGATAGTCACCACCTTCCTTAAGTTTCAAGACATGACGGAGCGCACCAGCAGTGTTTGTTCCCATATCAGCGAAACCATTACCAGCATGACCTTTGACTGCAGGATACCAGCCATAAGGGTCCGTTACACAGCTCTTTATAGACTTGAAGTCCATATCTTCTGCCTCAATCACAATCTCACCATGATAAGGTTCAGGTTGCTTAGGGAGGTCAAGAGCGAGTGAAGTGTTAGGAAGGATGTCGGTGTTACGCTCTGTAGCTGTACCAGCACAGTTTACAGTCACATCTACAGGACCCATGTGCTTCACTGTAAGAACGTATGTGTTTGTAGAATCAACCCACTCTTCTGTTGCAGTCGAAACAGCATTCACACGCTTCTTCATTGTGTAAGATGGCTTCTCTGTAGAACCTACAACAGTAATGATGTCAGACTGAACAGTAGTAGTATCTGTACGATAGTTATTGAGATAGAAGTCGATATGGTCAGCATATTCGCGAACAAGACCACTACTCAACTTGCCCCAAGTGAGGTAAAGGCTATCACAAGTATTGTACTGAAGAGGAATCTTTGCAGAAGCAGTCTTCTTCTTGTTCATATATGTATAAGGTGTATATGTAACGAGCTGGTTGCGATAGCGGTTTACATAAAGGTCACCAGTGCTTACAGCTGGATAGTAACTATTGAAGTCATTAACCTTCTTTGTTTGAGAACTCCAGCGAGATGTGTACATTGACTTCTTCACTTGAACAGGCACAGCCTTTGCAAGTTCATCATAAGCCTCAATACATACAGGGATAGCACCATAGCGACCAGTCTTCTTGAAGTAGCAGAAGTTATCCATCCACTGACCATTTCCGCGGTTGAATGGGTCTGTCTGCTTGTAAAGACCATCGTAAAGGTCACCCCAAGCAGCATATTTCTGCTCGTCGTTTCCTGAAGTTACATCGTTGATAACGATAATCTTTGTCTTTTCCATAACCTCCTCACGAGTAGGAATATAGAGTGCTCCATCAATGATTTTCTGGAACATGTCGAGCCAAGCGTTCTTGAAGCCAGGGAATGTACCCCAGTTGCGAACGGTATAACCATTTACTGTAGAGTTAGAAAGGTTCTGGAAGTCCTCAGTCCAAATCAACTCAGGACCGTCCCATACAGCACCACCATTCACACAAGTCTGCTCCATCACAGTACCAATACCAGCAGCTACAGGGTACTTCTTACCATGATTATCACCAAGAAGAGCATCGAGTGCACCATTCCAACCACAGTTGTCGTAGCGTACACCATAGTTCTTTGCAAGACCTGAGATGAAAGGCGAGTAAGTAACCGACTCATTATTATAAAAACAAGAAGAAGTTGTATATTTATAGAGCCAGAGCATTGCCTCAGGATACTGGCGACACGCATTGAGAAGGTCTTTGTTACGCTTCATCATGCCGACAGGATTGAGCGGATGCGACCAGATGTTTCCGCAGAAGCTGACAGTAAGGAAACCGCCATACTTATGAGCCATTGGCACAAGTTTAGCGAAGAGAGCAATACGAGAAGCCTGGCTACTTGAGCTCTTGTCGTTTGGTTCGTCAAATCCCCAGAACTGTTCTGCATAGTTCCATCCGAGGAAGTTAGGGAATCTCTTATAGAAATACTCAAATGTTTCGAGGTCATCGTCCTGAATATGAGTATGTCCACCCGATGCAGGCTGACATGTGAACCACATACCGTTTGCCTGACATACTGTACCCCATGACTTATAAGTCTTCACAGCGTTCTGTGGCATCTTATAGACATTCTTTTCTGTGTCGTACTGACAAGAGAGAGAGAGGTTCATACACACATAAGGCTTAATCTCATTAGGGATGAGATCAATAATCTTCTGAGGGTCTGCCTTGTTCCATACATCGACATGAACAAGCCAAAGAGGATGCTGAGCATCAATAGGACGACGCTCCTGAGCAATAGCAGTTGTTGCACAAAGGAATAGGGCAACAAACAACGAAAGTAATGAGAATTTCTTCATATTTATTGTAATTTTGGGATTAGTGATGCAAAGGTAGGAATACAAGATTATAAGAGGTTTTTATTATGTAACAAATGTTTTACTTAATGTTTCAATGCTGCAAAGTGTGCTTTTCTTCAATAACTTATGTTGTAAAAACTATTCCATTTGGCAGCATAACCGTTGAAATGATGAGTGATATGCCCACAAAATGAATTATTTGTTTGTTCATAACAAATTAAATGATTATTTTTGCACAATAAATATAAATCAAAACTAAAAAACATTATACTCACTATGACACGAAAAGAACTTGTAGAACAGATTTACGAGAAGAAATCTTTCCTCTGCGTTGGCCTCGACACAGACCTCAAGAAAATCCCAGAACACCTTCTCAACGAAGAAGACCCAATCTTCGCATTCAATAAGGCTATCATCGATGCTACTGCACCATATTGTGTATCATACAAGCCAAACCTCGCATTCTATGAGGCATTTGGTGTAAAAGGTATCATGGCATTCGAGAAGACAGTAGCCTACCTCAAGGAGAACTATCCAAAGCACTTCATCATTGCCGATGCTAAGCGTGGCGACATTGGCAATACAAGCAAGATGTACGCTCGCACATTCTTCGGCGAATATGATGTGGATGCACTCACTGTTGCTCCATATATGGGTGAAGACAGCGTCACTCCTTTCCTCGATGGTTACGATGGCAAGTGGGTTATCCTCCTTGCATTGACATCAAACAAGGGTTCGTTCGACTTCCAGCAGACTCCAGATGCTGATGGTGAACGCCTTTTCGAGAAAGTGCTTCGCAAGAGCCAGGAATGGGGAAATGAGGAGAACATGATGTATGTTGTTGGTGCAACACGCGGTGAGATGTTCAAGGACATCCGCAAGATTGCTCCAAAGAGTTTCCTTCTCGTACCAGGTATCGGTGCTCAGGGCGGTAGTCTTGAGGAGGTTTGCAAGTACGGAATGATTGAGGACTGCGGTCTTCTTGTCAACTCAAGCCGTGCCATCATCTATGCTGACCACACAGAAAACTTCGCAGCAGTAGCAGCTGAAGAGGCAAAGAAGGTGGCAGAGCAGATGGCTGCTGTACTCTAATAATTGAATATGAAAGCACGCACAACGTGCTTTGACAGTAATAACAAGCAAGAACATGAAAACGATAATCGATCCTGTCTTTGGTTTCATCCGTATCCCCGACGGACTGTTGCTCGACATAGTGAAGCATCCTGCCTTCTACCGACTGAGCAGAATACGCCAGTTGGGCGGAGCAAACTTTGTGTTTCCTGGTGCAAACCACACAAGGTTTCAGCACTCACTTGGTGCGTTCCACCTCATGAGCACAGCCATTCTGAAGCTGCAGATGAAGGGAAACTTCATATTCGAGAGTGAAGCAGAAGCAGTGCAGGCAGCCATTCTGTTGCACGACATCGGACACGGACCGTTTAGTCATGTGCTTGAACACACACTCATCAGCGGGGTTGACCACGAGGAAATCTCGCTGATGATAATGGAGAAGATGAATGAGGAAATGCGTGGACAGCTCACACTTGCCATAAAAATCTTCAAGGATGAATATCCAAAGCGTTTCCTTCATCAACTCATATCAAGTCAGTTGGACATGGACCGACTCGACTACCTGCGCCGTGACTCCTTCTTCACAGGTGTGACAGAAGGCAATATCGGCTCATCACGCATCATTGACATGCTCGATGTCAGGGACGACCATCTTGTCGTAGAACACAAAGGCATCTATTCCATCGAGAACTACCTCGTGAGTCGTCGCCTCATGTATTGGCAGGTTTATCTGCACAAGACAGGTGTGAGTGCCGAACACGTCCTCATAAATGCCCTTTCGCGAGCCATTGCCCTTGCAAATGGAGAGGAGAAGAGTTTCTCGGAGGGCAAGGAAAACAATGCAGGCAAACAGTTGCTCGAAGGCATCAGTCCTGCACTGAAGTTCTTCTTGAGCCAACGAATAGGCAGGGAACGCTTCATGAACGACACCGAGTGTCTTGACAACTACCTCGCCCTCGATGATAATGACATCATGATGGCAATGAAACTCTGGCAGCACTCTGAGGACAAGATTCTAAGTATGTTGGCACAAAGTTTCATCAACCGCAATATCTTCAAGGTTGAAGTAAGTGACGAACCATTCTCAGAAGAGTACATCGCAGAGAAGGTCTCAGCACTTGCCTCACAATATGAAGTGAACGAAGAGGACTCACATAAGTATCTCACATCCATCCTCTCGGTAGGAAAAGACATGTACAGCATCGACGAGGACCACATCGAAATGCTCCGCAAGAGTGGCGAGGTGTGTGATGTGAGCGACATGAGCGATATGCTCAACCTTTCTACACTCAGCAAAAAGGTAAGAAAATACTATTTCTGTTATCAACGATAAAGGGAAATAACGACACAGCGATGAAGGCAAAGAACAATAGGACCATAACGGTTTCTGACGAAGAAAAGGAGGAATTATTGAAGGGCATCTGTCATGAGGTGCCCGTTGATGTGTCAGATGCCGTTGTCAATGCTGACATCATGAATGCCATAGACTGTGTGGAGGACGAATCCATGAACCTCATCATCATCGACCCTCCGTACAATCTCAAGAAAGACTTCGGCAACAACGACTTCAATGTCATGAAGGACGATGAATACGAGGCGTATCTTCGTTCTTGGTTGCCAAAGGTATGCAGCAAACTCACTAAGGACGGAAGTCTGTACATCTGCGGCGACTGGCATTGCACAGCATCAATCCAACGAGTGCTTTCGGAAAATCTCACCATTCTCAACCGCATCACTTGGCAAAGGGAAAAGGGACGCGGAGCTGCAAACAACTGGAAAAACGGTATGGAGGACATTTGGTTTGCCGTGAAGGACCCAAAGAACTACATCTTTAATCTCGACGCAGTGATGATGAAGAAGCGTGTTCTTGCTCCATACAAGGAGAATGGCAAGCCAAAGGACTGGAAAGAAACCAAAAATGGTAACTTCAGGATGACCTGTCCTTCTAATTTCTGGGACGACATCTCCATTCCATTTTGGTCTATGCCTGAGAACACCGACCATCCAACACAGAAGCCTGAGAAACTATATGCCAAGTTGATTCTTGCCAGTTCACGAGAAGGCGACAAGGTCTTCGACCCTTTCATGGGTAGCGGCACAAGTTGTGTTGTGGCAAAGAAACTTGGTCGTCACTATCTTGGCATCGAGATTAACGAAGAATACTGCCTTTGGGCAATGAAAAGACTACAGAACGCAGACAGCGACAAGCACATACAGGGCTATGAAGGTGGCGTGTTCTGGGAGAGAAACAGTAAGAAGAAATAACGAAATACAACATATATGAAAACATCAAAGATACTATTGGGATTGTTGGCATGTGCCTTTGCGCATGTCCCATCGTTTGCACAAACAACCGAACTATCACTTGCAGGTGAGTGGAAAACAGAACTCGGCACATGCAAATTGCCTGGTACTACAGACGAAAACAAGTTGGGCGATGGCAAACATCCAACCGATGTGAGCATTCAGTTGACAAGACTCTACCCATACACCGGAGCTTTGTCATACGAGAAAGATATCGTCATCACAAAGGAGATGGCAAATAAGAAGCATCTATCTCTCTTCATCGAACGCACAAAACCATCCACACTGTGGGTTGATGGCGATAGCATTGGCAGTATCTGCCAGCTCTATGCACCACATGTTTATGCTTTGCCACATCTCAGTGAAGGCAAACATACCATTCGTGTTCGCATTGACAATCGTGATGAAGTTGTGCCACAAAGCGTACGTGGTTCCCATGCCTGGACCGATGCCACCCAGACCAACTGGAATGGTATGCTCGGAAAGATTAGCATCATCGGCAATGACGAGGCATACATCAAGAGCGTGAATGTCTATCCTAATGTAAAGAAAAACATCGCAACGGTCAAGGTTCAGGTCATGTCGGACAAGGAAATGAAGGCTACACTTTCGTTCAACTGTCTCAAGACTGAAGTAAAGAAAGTGAAACTCGACAAGGGCATAAACGACATGACTTACATCATCCACATGGATGACAACATAAGTCTCTGGAGTGAGTACCACCCTTCTCTATATAATATAAATGTGGAACTCGCTGCAAAGAAGTGTGCCGATAGCAAGTCTGTCAAGTTTGGTATGCGTGAATTTGGCACAGAAGGCACTCAGTTCACTATAAATGGCAAGAAGACCTTCATGCGAGGCACACACGATGGATGTGTGTTCCCACTCTGTGCATACGCTCCTACCGATGTGAACGAATGGAAGAACCTCTTCCTCAAGGCAAAGGAATATGGTATCAACCACTATCGTTTCCATTCCTACACCCCTACAGAAGCAGCATTTGAAGCGGCTGATGAGGTGGGCATGTACCTTCAGACAGAACTTCCTCTCTGGGGAACAATCGACTCCACTACTGTCGAACAGAATGACTTCCTCCTCAATGAAGCACGCACACTCATCGAGCAACTCGGCAATCACCCTTCGTTCATGGCTCTTGGTCTTGGCAACGAGCTGTGGGGCGACTTTGGAATCATGCGCCAGTGGCTTGATGATTTCCGCAAACAAGACGACCGCCACCTCTATGTGTATGGTTCAAACAACACACTCGGTTGGCAGGGAGCCCACGATGGTGAGGACTATATGGTCACATGCCGAGTAGGTGGAGGCGAACACTACAAGTCAAACACCCGCACATCATTCTCCTTTGCAGATGAGGACGATGGTGGTATCATCAATCATGTCCGCCCAAACACACGTGAGAATTTCTCTTATCCTGTCAGCATCACTCCACGTCCTATCGTGGCACACGAGACTTGTCAGTTCCAGATGTACCCAGACTACGACCAGATAAAGAAGTACACAGGTGTGCTTTATCCTTACAACCTCGAAATCTTCCGCAGTCGTCTCGACGAAAACGGACTGACAAACCAGCAGAAAGACTTCACTCGTGTCACTAATCGCTGGGGACTTGAATGCTACAAGGCAGACATCGAGTATTGTCTTCGCACTCGTGGTTTTGGTGGTTACCAACTTCTCGACATCAAGGACTATCCAGGTCAGGGCAGTGCACTTTGCGGTATTCTTGATGTGTTCATGGATGCAAAGGATAAGGTATATGACCGTAAGGTGGTGAATGTCATGCAACCTGTTGTGCCACTTCTCCTTATGGACAAGTATTGCTGGAGCAAAAGCGAACCTTTCAAGGCAGATGTAGCCATTGCAAACTATGCAGAAAATCTCGTATGCGACTATGTGGAACTGACTTTCGAACTCAATGGTAAGAAGGAAGAAATAACCTACAATCCTCACAATGTTCACGAGGGCAACACATCCATTGCTATAGATAGTGAACAATTTGTGACCGAAGAAATTATAAACCTCATTTCAAGCATCACAACTCCACAAAAGGCGGTCATCACTCTTCAGACTGGTAACCACAACGATAATCAGCATGTTTACACAAACCAGTACAACGTGTGGTTCTATCCTGAGGTAGCAGAAACCAATACAAGCATCGTCTTTGCCGACACTCTTGATGTCAAGACAATTAAGGCACTTGCAAAGGGCAAGACTGTGCTTCTCACACCAGACTTCCCATCTATCGAAAAGCAGAGCATCGGTGGTCTCTTCACTCCTGACTATTGGAACTACGCCATGTTCAAGACCATCTCCGAGAACAACAACCGACCTGTCTCGCCAGGTTCTCTCGGTATGCTGATGAACCCAAAGCATCCATTGTTCAATCAGTTCCCTACTGATGAGCATACAGATTGGCAGTGGTGGTGCGTAGCAAAGAACTCTCGCCCACTCATTCTCAACTCTCTTCCAAAGGATTATCGTCCAATCATTCAGACAGTTGACAATATTGAACGCAACCACAAGCTTGGTATTCTCATGGAGTTCAAGGTGGGCAAAGGCAAACTCCTCATCTGTACTACCGACCTCGAAAGCATCAGCCAGTATGTGGAAGGTCGTGCTTATAAGAATGCCGTGCTTCGTTATGCAGAGACATTCAACCCAACAAACGAAATCACAGAAGCACAGCTCCGCACACTCCTATACTCAGAGACTAAGATTCGTGACATTCAGGGCGTGAAGAACCTGACCGACTATAAGGAAAAATAATGATGAAAAGTCAAAAAGAAATAAAAGATACTAATAACACAGAACCCAATTCTATCCGAATAAAGGGCGCACGCGTCAATAACCTAAAGAATATTGATGTAGAGATTCCACGCGATAAGTTCGTGGTAATCACTGGTGTGAGTGGTTCGGGCAAGTCATCCCTTGCCTTCGACACACTCTATGCTGAAGGTCAGCGCCGCTACATCGAGAGTCTTTCCACATACGCTCGCCAGTTCCTTGGTCGTATGGGCAAACCTGAATGTGACTTCATTCAGGGCATACCACCTGCCATAGCCATCGAGCAGAAGGTATCGACACGCAACCCACGAAGTACCGTTGGCACATCGACTGAGATATATGACTACCTCCGTATGCTCTATGCACGCATCGGACACACCTTCTCTCCTATCTCGGGCGAGGAGGTGAAGAAGAACACAACAGAGGACATCATAGAATGTATGAAGTCGTACCCAGAGGGAACACGCTTCATGGTTCTCACACCTCTCATCACTCGTGCAGGACGCACAAAGAAGGAACAACTTGAGATGGACCTCAAGCAAGGTTACATGCGTGTTGAGGTGAACCGTGACATCATGCTTCTTGAGGAATATCTTCCTAATGCAAAGGAAGAGGACGAAGTGTGTCTTGTCATCGACCGACTTATGGTTAGCGAGGACAAGAGTGTCATTTCCCGTCTCGTTGACTCTTGTGAGACAGCACTTTACGAAGGTGAAGGAAAGTGTATGTTGCGCTTCCTTCCTGACGGTTATCATGAGTTCTCACTCAAGTTTGAACGCGATGGCATCACCTTCGAAGAACCATCCGACCAGATGTTCTCATTCAACTCCCCTGTAGGTGCCTGTCCCGAATGTGAAGGCTTCGGCAAGGTGATGGGAATAGATGAGAGTCTTGTCATTCCAAACACCGAACTATCTGTCTATGACGGAGCCGTTGTGTGCTGGCGTGGCGACAAGATGGGCGAATGGAAGAAGGAGTTTTGTCGCAGAGCTGGCGACTACGGTTTTCCTATCTTCACCCCATACTTCCAACTCACACAGGAACAGAAAGACATCCTCTGGCATGGTGTTGAGGAAGTGAATGAGTGGGGCAACCGCAGCATCTGTATTGATGAATTCTTCCGAATGCTCACCGAGAACCAATACAAGATTCAGTACCGCGTGATGCTTGCTCGCTATCGTGGCAAGACAACATGTCCTAAGTGTCACGGCCATCGTCTGAAGAAGGAGGCAGAGTATGTCAAGATTGCGGGTAAGACCATCTCCGAACTCTGTGACATGAGCATTGCCGACCTTAAGGAATTCTTCCGCACTATAAAACTTTCTAAGCACGATAATGAAGTGGGCAAACGACTTCTCACGGAGATTCGTTCACGTCTTCAATTCCTTGTAGATGTGGGATTGAGTTATTTGACACTCAGTCGCTTATCAAACACCCTTTCGGGTGGTGAGAGTCAGCGTATCAACCTCGCTACAAGTCTTGGTTCTTCACTCATCGGTTCACTTTACATCCTTGATGAACCATCCATCGGACTCCATTCTCGCGACACCCAACGCCTCATTCATGTTCTCAAGGAACTGCAGAAGATTGGCAATACCGTAGTCGTTGTAGAGCACGACGAAGAGATAATGCGAGCTGCCGACCACATCATCGACATTGGTCCTGATGCAGGTCGTTTGGGTGGTGAGGTCAAGACACTTCCCATGCCACTGCCTGTGGTTCGTGAGGACAACAAGAAGTCGTGGAAAGGCATCAAGGCGGGTGAGTCGCACACTATGGACTACCTCATGGGATGGGAGACTATCGACATACCTACTTCTCGCCGTCCGTGGAACAACTATATAGGTATCAAGTGCGCTCGCGAGAACAACCTCAAGGGCATTGATGTGAAGATTCCTCTCAACGTGATGACCTGTGTCACTGGTGTGAGTGGTTCGGGCAAGTCAACCCTTGTTCGTGACATTCTCTACAAGGCTATGAAGCGAAAGCTCGATGAGAACTGCGAACGCCCTGGTCAGTTCACAGGACTTGAGGGCGACATAGACATGATTAAGCACATCGACTTCGTAGATCAGAACCCTATCGGCACATCATCACGAAGCAACCCTGTGACATATATCGGAGCATACGAAGAGATTCGTAAACTCATGGCTCAGCAGCAACTCTCGAAGCAGATGGGATACACACCTGCCTACTTCTCGTTCAACACCGATGGTGGTCGATGCGAGGAGTGTAAGGGTGAAGGAACAGTTACTGTCGAGATGCAGTTCATGAACGACCTCGTGCTTGAGTGTGAGTCGTGTCATGGCAAACGATTCAAGAGTGACATCCTTGAGGTGAAGTATGAGGGCAAGAACGTCTTCGACATTCTCAACATGACCATCAATCAAGCTGTTGAGTTCTTTACAGAACACAAGCAGAAGAAGATTATCCAGAAGATGAAGCCTCTGCAGGATGTAGGACTTGGATACATCAAACTCGGACAGACATCCTCTACCCTCTCTGGCGGTGAGAACCAACGCATCAAACTTGCCTATTACTTGAGTCAGGAACGTGCTGTGCCAACGATGTTCATCTTCGACGAACCAACCACAGGATTGCATTTCCACGACATCAAGAAACTTCTTGCAGCGTTCGACGCACTCATTGCTCGTGGTCATACCATTGTCATCATCGAACACAACATGGACATCATCAAGTGTGCCGACCACATCATCGACCTTGGTCCTGAAGGTGGCGAGGCTGGTGGCAATCTCGTGATATGCGGAACACCAGAGGAAGTGAGCAAATGTGCCTATAGTTACACTGGTCAATACCTACAAGAAAAGATGTAGCACGGCACATCAGAGCATTTTTAACATCAAAATATTTTATGTTTACATAAAAATACCTATCTTTGCACCCAATCATAAAACCTAAACATTATATGAAACACAAGATTTATTCACTCATCCTCATGTTTTTTGCCCTTTCACAAGTGGCAAATGCACAAGAGTTTGATAAATACTTTGAGGACGCAACGCTTCGTCTTGACTACATCATGGCGGGAGATAACGTGAATCAGCACATCTATCTCGAGCAGATGATGAAGCAGGACCGTTGGGCTGGTCGCAAGAGTCGCCTTTCGGAGAAGTTCCTCAACGGTAATGGACAGATTACAGTCAAGGACCATGCTTCGGGCGAGGTCATCTATGTATGGACCTTCTCCACTCTCTTCCAGGAATGGCAGTTGACAGACGAGGCAAAGCAAGTGCAGAAGGCTTTTGAGACAAGTTACAACATTCCTTTCCCAAAGGCACCTATTGATGTGACCATCACACTTACTGACACTCACAACGCCATCACTTCCAAGATGACTCACACCGTTGACCCAAAGGACATACTTATCCGCAAGATTGGTGACAATGGCATTCCGTTCCACTACATCTGGAAAGGCAAGGACACATCTGTTGGTCGTGCTGACGACAAGGTCAAGGGCGGTAAGGGCAGAAACTATGTGGCTACTGAGTACAACCCATTCGAGGGTGTGAACATCACCGACTGTATCGACCTCGCCATTATCGCTGAGGGTTATACTGAGGCACAGATGGGTAAGTTCTACAAGGATGCTCAGCGTGCTACAGACGCTCTCTTCGAACGCGAACCATTCTCTTCTATGAAGGACCGTTTCAATGTCGTTGCTGTAGCTTCTCCTTCGCTCCAGTCGGGTCCTACAGTGCCACATCACAACACATGGCGCACAACAGCCGTAGGCACTCACTACGACACATTCTACAGCGACCGTTACCTCACCACTCAGGACATGCACAAATGTTACGACATCCTTTCGGGTGTGCCATTCGAACATGTCATCGTGCTTGTCAATTCCGACACATACGGTGGTGGTGGCATATACAATCAGATTACATTCTCCACTTCCGACCATCCAACATTCAAGCAGGTCTTCGTACACGAGTTTGGTCATGCCTACGGTGGTCTTGCAGATGAGTATGCTTACGACGACCAGGCAGAACCATGGTATCCTGCCGACACCGAACCTTGGGAACCAAACATCACTACTCTCGTTGACTTCAACAGCAAGTGGGCTGACATGGTGCCAAAGAAGACTCCTATCCCTACTCCACTCGACCCTAAGGTGCCAAACTTCAGGACAATGGACATGAACGATGCTAAGGCTGTTGCCAAACTCAACGCATCAACTCACGTTGTAGGAGTGTTCGAAGGTGCAGGCTACACAACTAAGGGTTGCTACCGTCCTGTACAGGAGTGTCGAATGAAGATAAACGAGGTGCTCGACTTCTGTCCTGTATGCGACCGAGCAATACGCCGTATCACCGACTTCTACACAGCGAAGTAATCGTTTGAAAATAATATCAGCGTAACTACGTAATAATGTAATCACGTAATTACGCCACTAAACAAACCCAATACTAATCCTAATTCCTAATAAACAATGAACATCAAAAAACTAACACTCGCTCTTCTCACAGCACTCAGCCTCACAGCTAATGCTGCAAACGAGAAAGAGACTGTGGCCCAAGTATCAGATGCCATCTCTCTCACTACCGACGTGGACTACATCATCACTGGTACAACTCCTTTTGCGACAACAGGTTCGGTGAATATCGAAAACACAGAACATGCAGTCATCATCATCAAGAAGGTAAAGCCAAGCAAGGTCATCGCAACACTCATGTCACACATCTACATCAAGGGTGAACCTGCTGTGAACGGCACAAACTGCCAGGTCAAGATGTACGACCGTGGTGCTATCATCTTCCCTTACGAGAAGGCATTCCGCCCTCTCACTTGCTACACAGAGGAAAACTTCGGTGGTGAAGCATGCAACAACTACACAGAAGGTCATTCTGGTGGTTTCATGAAGTCACTCACAGATGCTACTCTCAACAACAACTTCCGTTCCTTCAAGCTCAAGCGTGGCTATATGGTTACCTTCGCACTTGGTACAGGTGGTTGGGGCTATAGCCGTGTGTTCATCGCAGACCAGGAAGACCTTGAGATGAATCTTCCTGCCAACATGATTGGACGTGTTTCTTCATACCGTATCTTCAAGTGGCACAATGCCCACAAGGCAGGTCTTGCAAGTGACGGACGCGCTGCTGCCAATGCTGCCGTAGGTTCGTGCTGGTGCTACGACTGGGCACAGGGCAACTCATCCCTCCTCCCTGATGTAGAATGGGTTCCTAACCATATCTATGAGGACTGGCCTTCTCCATCTACTTGTGGTAGCGTTGATGGTTCATGCCACATGAAGACCAACAACGAACCAGGTAACTCTGCCGACGACCATCCACAGTCTGTAGAGACAGTCCTCGACAACTGGCAGAACCTCATGCGTACAGGTATGCGTCTCTGTTCCGAGAGTTCGCACGACGGTTCATGGAACCACCTTCGTGAGTTCATCAAGCAAATCGATGCACGCGGATGGCGCTGTGACCTCCTCGACCTCCACTGCTATTGGCCAGCAGGTTCGTTTGGCGACTTCAGCAACTATTACAATGACTACGGTGGTCGTCCAATCTGGATTTCAGAATGGGTTTGGGGTGCTTCATGGAACAACAACGGTGCATTCGCAGTAGCTAACCGCAGCGACTTCACCGGCAACCAGACTAACACCTACAATGGTACAAAGCCTATCCTCGAAAGACTCAATGCCTCAAAGTATGTAGAGCGTTACGCTTACTGGAACAGCGAAGCAAACTGCTCGAAGATTTACCTCGATGGCAAACTCTCTAAGCTTGGTGAATACTATGCCAACATGGACGAAGGTCTCGGTTACAATGCCTCTATCCAGAAGATTCCAACTGTTGTTTACAACACACCTACAAACCTCGTAGGTACATACAGCAATGCAAAGCAGGAACTCACACTCACATGGGATGACGCTAATGGTGATATGCTCGACTCAGTCGTAGTTCAGTGCAAGGCAGCAGGTACAGTCATCTACAAGTGGGCAGCCAATGTGCCTCTCAAGGATGTAAACTCTAAGAAGGGTGCAAGCTACACATTCAAGATTTCTCCAGATGAAGGTACATCATACTACCGCATCGCAGCATATCCTATCGGCAACAAGACTCCTAAGACATCAAACGAAGTAGTAGTAACAGTCAGCAAGGGTATGGGTGGCGACTACTACCAGATTGGCAAACTCAACATCGCCAACGCAGACCCTATAACAACAGACTTCTCTACAGCATTTACAACCACTCCTGCAGTCTTCATGGGTGTGATGTCAAACAAGAACACAACCCTCTTCCCTGGCAACCTCTTGACAAGCGTACAGAAGGCACGTTTCACATACCAGATTAACCCTTGGAAGAATCAGTCAGGTGCAACAACCGAAATCAAGACCCCAGAGGACATTGCCTTCCTTGCCATTCAGGACACAACATCCTACACATGGGGCAACATGACATGCGAAGTAGGTTCAGCCAAGATTCAGATGAAGGACACCCTACAGGTTGAGTTCACCACTCCATTCCCAGAAGGTGTGACACCAATCGTCATCACAGAGTTCCGCAACCCAACACTCAAGACCAACCCAATGTCTATCCGCGTTTGGGATATTACAAACAAGGGCTTCAAGGCAATCTCAATGTACGAAGGAGCAGTAGGAACAGTAGCCACTACCCTCCAGAACATGGTATATTTGGCAGTCACACCAGGTTTCGAGTACATCGACGAGTCAATGGGCATCATGATTGCAGCAGGCAAGGGAGATGTAGCCTACGGTACAGGTTCACGCCTCACAGCATTCGAACTCGAAGGCGACACCCTCCACTTCAAGGACCCATGCATCTACGGTGGTCTTCAGACATACAACTATCACTCAGCAACCATTCTTCGTCGTACATCCGATGCAAAGGATGGAGACTTCACCATCGGCACACGCATCAAGCGTCAGATTGACGGCACATCAACCACAACCGACAAGAACACCGCCGACTTCGCCGACATCATCGGTTGGGTAGTCATCGCCAAGACAGCCGAAGGCAGTTCAATGCCAACAGCCATCGAGTCCATCATCCCATCTACCCCATCCGTCTCAGGCACATTCGACCTCACCGGTCGTCGCATCACTGCCCCAGTCAAGGGCCAGATGTACATCAAGAACGGCAAGAAGTATTTGGCAAAGTAATAAATTACTGCATTAAAAATGCTTTGTAAAAGAAGCAAGTTTAATATAACTCAAATCAAGTAAATCTTCCAAATTCCAATTCTTCCAGTTTTTTTAGGACAATCAATTCGCAAACCCCTCTATTAATACATTATAACTAATTAATAATTAATTAATTATATACAATATATAAAGGATGCGATACCTCAAAAAATTAATTGGAAGAACTGGAATTGGAAGATTTTTCAAATCATATTTCATCTAAAAAGCAACAAATCAATCATTTACGATATTGCAAAGCCTTCCACACCAATCATAAATAACCATGAAAAAAGTGTAAAAGTCAAAGGCGTACGGTGCGTAAAAGGATGCACCCCTTCTCTCATTGTGAGGGAGGGGGTGGCTGCGTATAGTGTGAGGTTGTGCTATAAATCTAAAAGCATATTTGGTAGTCTCTCATCAATCATGGTTTGAGGGACATCACATTCTCTGGCAATGTTAGCCCAACCGGCACATGCATCACATACCTCATCGATAATTTGTGAGCCATTGCGTATGTTGTTGCGTGATGCGAGTTCTAAAAGATCGAAACGAGTAATGTTATCAAACTTTCCATTGATTGACATCTGATGCGCTGATGTCCATGCACCTGCAGGATTATAGTTGTAACCCATATCATAGGCTGGAGATAAACGCCACCTACCTTGACTGTCCATAAGGAAGGATATGTTCTTTGTGTGGTCATCCTGGTTTCGTACAACGACATTGAACACTACTCTGCGGAACATCTCTTGTGCATCACTATATGGCAAACGCAAACCACGCATCACATTGAATGCCTGTTCATAGGAATATCCTCGAAGAAGTCTGTAGTCGTAATGCGCAATACCACAAAGCGTCTGCATATGTATCTTTTCGCCATTAATTCGGTCGAAACGCTTGGTAAGGAAATGAGCTCTTCCATTCTCTTCGATAAGGTCACAAAATGTCATGTCAATACCACATTTCCTCACCAACTTGGAAAATGAGTATTCAAGACGACCAAAGTTTTCTGTCTCCTTAAATCCTGCAGTTGCTGACACTCCATCCAACTTAATGAGGTAATACTCAAAGCCTTCCGGTGCATCAATCTGTCCAGAACGTACCTCGCCCGTTTCCTTGTTATAGGCAATGATAGCTTTTGCTCTTTGTCCACCGGCAGATGTTCCAAGACTCAAAATCTCTGCTATTGCAGCTTTTCTGTCATTGCTGAGATTAGTTTGAAAACTATTCTTCTCAGTCAATGCTTCGCGCGCAACTGCAACAAGACTATCGAGTTCAATGTTTTGCTCAGAATTGAAAGCGCCCTCCTTTGCAGGTTCAAACTCAAGTGCCCCCATACATCGTCTGCCCATGAAGCAAAGCGACTCAATGGCATTGCCACTGGTTCTGCCTGTCAGTGCCAGCCACTTGTCAAAGAGTGCACGACCATAAGTGTCTGGCAAAGAATCGGCAAGCATACCAGGCAAACCACTGAAGGTGTCACGGTTCAAATCTCCAAAACTATACACGCGTCCTTCTCTTGCTGGCATGAGAAGGGGCGATGGCTGAATGCCACTCTTAATGAAATCCGTGTCGTATTCAAAACGAGCGACATCATACTGCGAGTCCCAACTAACGAAACCTACAGTCATGCCAAACATTTTTACTTGTGCTACTTCTACCATTCAGAGTCCTCCTGTAATATACTGCTATAACTTCTTGTTGCGCGTTTACGTACTTTGGTCTTGGAGGAGTGAATCATCTTGTAGTATTCTTGTGGACTGATTTCCTCTTCCTTCAACAGAGACATGAAGATGTCCATGTTGCCCAATGTGCGCATTATCCTAAGGAACGACTCGAAGGACTTGATGTCACCGTCCTCCATGCGTACGATGGAAGACATTGAGACTCCAGACTGCACAGCCAAGTCCTGACGAGAGATGTTCTGCTTCAGTCTGAGTTCCTTAATCTTTGCAGAAATCCTCTTGGTAATCTCTGTATCCGAAAGCATGTAAATATTTTCCATATATCTCAATATTGATATTTTAACGCTGCAAATATAGTGTTTATTTTTCAATATTGATACATTATGAACGAATTATTTTTCAAATAAAATGTATTTTTAACATTTCAACAGTAAAAAAAACGTACATACAACACAAAAAGAAGGCTGCTGGCTACGGTGGTCTTCAGACATACAACTACCACTCAGCATCCGTTCTTCGTCGTACATCCGATGCAAAGGATGGAGAGTTCACCATCCCATCTACCCCATCCGTCTCTGGCACATTCGACCTCACCGGTCGTCGCATCACTGCCCCAGTCAAGGGCCAGATGTACATCAAGAACGGCAAGAAGTATTTGGCAAAGTAAAAAGACAAGAAAACAACCGATACCAACAAAGAACCACAGGATTACCCTCCTGTGTTTTTTTTATTTTGAAATGTAAAGAGATAAACCAAAGAAGGAAAGAAAATAAACAAATCATTTATAAAGAAATATGGAATTGTTTTGAAGGATAGAAAGAAATGCGTACATTTGCATTGTCTTAATATAAACTTAACGAATTTACCTCAAAACAGACTCAATATCATATATGGCAAACAAGAGAGCTAATTATAAACAAGAAAGTACAGGACTTAGAGTTGTAGAGTTTTATGTCACAAATCAATTTGATTGGGGATGGCAAACCTACGATCAGAAAAACGACAAAGGCATTGATGGCATCATTATCGTAAGAGATAAGGATGGTAATGATGTAGGCAAAATCAATGTTCAGGTTAAATGTGGCGAAAGCTATGAAAAGAAAAAAAGAGACGAATATATACATATCGCACCTTATCATGATAAAGAAAATCTCAAATCGCACCTTGAATACTACAACAAGTTAGAAGGACCAATCATTCTTATTTATGTGAACTCCAAAACAGACCAATACAAGATAAAAGATAAAGACCGTATGCTACCTGAAGCATTTTGGGTAGATCTTACAGACTATCACTATAATGATTCACATTTAATACCCATCCCCATCAAGAACAGATTTGGTTCACATTCAAAAGGAGATTTGAGCAAGATTGTAAAGCCTTATATTAAACAATGGACTGCATATCAAGCAATAACAGCAAATTCCGAAGCATTTAAATTATGGAATTCCATGAACCTTTGGAAAGACTCTATCAATTATTATAAAAAGCTTAAAGAGGAAGAATTGTATGTAACATTCAATGGTCAAGAAAAGAGAGTCAGCTTTACTCGCATGGGCTGGAGAAACATCGTGAACCCCAAAAGAAGTCATTCTGTACGCATCAATTCTCTCAAGTCAATAGCAATTGTAAAACAGATACTTGAATCTAAACCAGAATTATTGTATCATCTTAAACCATCTAAAAAGCTTGAAGATTGTAAATCATTAGAAGAATTATACTGCATAAGAAAGCGTGTCAAGTTTGAGACTAACGGTGAATACCAGAAAGTACAAATTGTTATTAGACGCCACATCTTCAAGGAATTCGGTATGAATGAAGAAACATTCTGGTTTTACGGCATACACATTATAAAATAAAAAAGGAGCAAGAACATTGCACTATAACTCTGATACAAGTCACCATAGATTGTTCTTACTCACAATTCGAATTATGTAAATGTACACTTATTTTGCCAAAACAACAAAATAAAAGAGCAAGAACTTTGCACTATAACTCTGATACAAGTCACCATAGATTGTTCTTACTCACAATTCGAACTATGCAAATATACACACATTTGCCAAAACAGCAAAATAATTCCTCTAAAAAATAAGTACATAAGGCAAAATATCATATTATTAAGCTATTAAGTCATCGTTTTTACTATAACCAATGTCCATCACGATAAATGCAGAAATATAACCTACTATATAATCTTCATATTGCAAACCACAGGAACAAATCATGTTCTTGTGGTTTTATCGTTATAAATCTTTGTATATATTAAAAGAAATATGTACTTTTGCACTGTAATCAAGAAACTAATTAAAAACAATTACATATTATGGAAATTATTGAAAAGTATTTGCCATTAAACACAAAGGAAAAAGTGGATGAGCTCATGAAAGATTTGCATGCTAATCCTGAAGAAATGACTAAAAAAGAGTACACCAAAATCCGTTGCGAAATCAATAAACCAAAGATTCAGATTTACTTCCAGCAATTCAAGTCAGAGTTTAATTACAAACCTAAAAATGACAATAAAAAAACAACAGTGAAGGTATCTCCACAAGCCTCCGAAGAAAAGACAAATAAAAAGAATCATAAAGTAACTTCTACATATACTTCTTTCGAACAGTTAGAAGACATAGGCATTATGCTCCCAAAAGCAATCTTGGGAGACAACAAGTACATTGCTGGTACCTACATAGAAATGGCATTCCACAATTTCTACCTTACCATGAACCATATCTGCCGTAAGGCAATAGGCAAGGACATTGTAGAGGAAGCAAAGCCGAACTTTGGCACTAATCCTTTTGATTTTGCCAATGAATCCTATGTATGGAATCCACTCTTCAAAGAACTCAACAGCCCACACCCAGAAGTAGCAGCGAAAGTAGAAGAGCTTTACAACAAGCATTTCCCTTTCCTGACAGCTTTTCGTGAGTACATCAAGAACGCAACTTCACAAGAATACAAGAATTATACAAGCCATGACATACTTGAGCGTATATCAAAAACCATGCGCATCCTGCGTAATGTTTGCGCACATAGCGAGATAAAACTCAGTCCCAATCAAATTGCCACCTTCAAGGATAACGAACATTTCATACTTAGATCCCTCCTTAATTGCTATAAAGGTTCAAAGGAAATAATCAAGGCTCGTTTTAATTACCAGAGTGAGCAGATGAGATGCACAGATAATTACAATGTGTATCAAAGACCTGACAATTCCGATTGTCATTTCACCACATTCGGTATAGTAGCTTTTGCAAGCCTCTTCCTTGAGAAGAAGTATAGCAAGATAATGTCTGACAAACTTCATTGCGTCAAGAAAAAAGACGAATCTATCATCTGCGAGATGCTTTCTGCCTACAGAACTCGCCTCTTCATCCGCCCTATGTCAAGCGAGAAGGATACCGATGCCATTGCTCTCGACATACTCAACGAGCTCCAGCGCTGCCCAAAGGAACTCTTCGATATGCTCAAGCCAGAGAACCAGAAAGAGTTTCGTAAAGCGGTGCAGGTCGATGATACCTGTACCGAGAGTGAAGTACTCATGATTCGCCACACCGACCGATTCTCTCATCTTCTGATGAAGTACATTGATGATACAAGAATCTTCAAGAACATACGCTTCCAAGTCTCGCTCGGCAGATACTTCCACGAATTCTACAATAAGAACTGCATAGACAATGCACAACGAGTTCGTAGCTTGCACAAGGACATCACCGGCTTTGGCCGTATCACAGAGATTGAAGAAAAGAGAAAAGAGATATGGAAACCTATCATCCGCGAATATGAAGACATACATCAGAATACTAAAAACGAAGCTTCATACATCACCGACCACAGAGCAGCCTATGTAGTCAACGGCAATCGCGTAGGTCTCATGATTTCCGACAATGAAGACGATGTAGCATTCATGCCTAACCTCCTTGAAGCCGACAGAAGCGTAATGGCTCCTACTTGCTGGATGAGCGAATACGAACTCCCTGCTATGGCATTCCTTCTCCACCTCACTAATGCCGACAGCACAGTGGAGGAAGTCATCAAGCAGACCGTTGTCAAATACAAGAAACTTTTCGAGGACATTCGTGATGGCAGACTTATTCCACAAAACAACAAAGACACACTCAAGGCCATACTCACTACACAGTATGGCATAAACAGCACTGACGACATACCAAAGAAGCTCTATAACTACCTGCTTAGCGAAAGTATCAATATCAAGGAAAAATTCAATAAGTGGGCAGAGACACTTATCAAAAGCATGATTGAGAGCACCGACTATAAAAAGACAAAAATAGACAAACAGCTCGAAACAATCAAAGACACAAGAAAAAACAAGATAGGAAAGAGAAACTATGTGACAATCAAACCAGGAAACCTTGCCCAGTTCCTTGCAAAAGACATCATGTTCTTCCAGACAGGAGAGGACAAGCTTACAGGACTCAACTTCCAGGTTCTTCAGGGACTCATCGCACAATACTCTGATGGCAACTTCGAGCGCTTGAAGCGAGCATTTATCGAAGCACATCTTACCGGTGATGGTGGCAACCCTATCATCACTCGTCTCTGTGCTGAAGAGAAACAACCTAAGAACACAATCGAATTCTACAAGGCATACCTCGACATCCGCAAGGCATACCTCACAGAGTGCCTCAACTCCAATGCCTACGACCAGCTCCCATTCCTCCATGCCAATCGCAAGAAGTGGCAGGAACGCGACACAGAGTTCTACAAGGCACTTGCTGGCAGATACCTCAAGGATGAATACGGAATGAAAGAGTTCAGCAAACCTCTTGAACTCCCACGCGGCATGTTTGATGAGCATATCCGCAAGGCATTGAGCGACATTGATAGCATGAAGCAACTCGCTGCCGACAAGGGCAAGAACACCTCATACCTCATCTATGCGTACTTCATGCATGTTGAGGAAGACAACTGTCAGCCATTCTACAACTATGCACGCAACTATTCCATCTTCGACGACCTCTTCCGTGATAAAAATAGCAATAACAAGGAGTATCGCACACCTGCCGACATCTATACTCTTCTGAACAATAAGGAAGAGAACTCTATCAGTAAACTAATTGAGGCTCAGCCAAAAGAAGAAAAGAAGAAACTCAGAGCTCATCTTTCCATTCTTAAGAACACAGAGACCGACCTTAAGCGATATAAGGTTCAGGACATGCTGCTCTTCCTTATTGCGAAGAATATCCTCATGAGTGAGCGTAGCGGCTCTGACAAGAAAGAACTTGATAAAGCAATCAGCAACATCAAGCTCATGAACATACATAATGGCGATGTATTGTCGCAGAAGATACCTTTCAGCATCACCGTCAAGACTAAGAGTGGAGAAGAAAAGGAAATCTACCAAGCAGACCTAAAGCTCAAGAACTACATTCAGTTCTATCGCTTCCTCTCTGACCGCCGTATCGAGTCTCTTCTCTCACTTACAGAAGAAGATAGTGTAGATCGCAAGTTATTGGAAGAGGAATTTATTAAGTACGATAAGCACCAGCCAGATGTACTGAAGGAAGTGTTAGATTATGAGCGTGAATACTTCAACGCCAATGGTCTGAAGAAGAATGGTTCTGAATTATACGATTTCAATGATATGGTACGAGAAAGCACCGAATTCAAAACAAAAGAAAAGGACACACTTGTGGATATTCGCAATTCGTTTGCTCATCTCACATATCCAAAGAAGAAGAATGTCAAGGATGCTGCGAAAGCAGAATTAAAAAATAAAGCCACCACTGTTGTTGAAACATTTAATAATATAATAAAAAGCACAGGAGAATAATTAGTGTCAACTCACATAAAAAACTTGAATAATATTTGATTTTATGAAAGATTTTCTTTATTTAACTAATTATTATTCAAAGTGTAATGAATAGCATGTTGTAGAAGCTGTCGTTTTGGGCGGTGATTACAACCTAATGAATAATGCACTTGTTAAATCTTTGTTGTAGAAGCTGTCGTTTTGGGCGGTGATTACAACTATTCAAGTCATAAACAATAAATACATACAGTTGTAGAAGCTGTCGTTTTGGGCGGTGATTACAACAAACCAAAAGCTGTCTATTTTCGTGAACTTGTTGTAGAAGCTGTCGTTTTGGGCGGTGATTACAACTTATCATAGATATAGTCTTCCACTTTATTAGTTGTAGAAGCTGTCGTTTTGGGCGGTGATTACAACAGTTGGTTGAACACCACGATATTGTCTCTAGTTGTAGAAGCTGTCGTTTTGGGCGGTGATTACAACTTGTACTGCTCTCCGTTAGGAACGGCTTGTAGTTGTAGAAGCTGTCGTTTTGGGCGGTGATTACAACATTGATCACTTCTCGACGTGTTTTGGCCTGATCTGTTGTAGAAGCTGTCGTTTTGGGCGGTGATTACAACTCCAATTCTTCAAGAGTGGGGCTTCAAGGGAAGTTGTAGAAGCTGTCGTTTTGGGCGGTGATTACAACTCTTTGTTGTGAAGAGGTCATTGTAGGCTAGTTGTAGAAGCTGTCGTTTTGGGCGGTGATTACAACTACTTCCCAGTATCATCCCAAGTTAACAAAGTTGTAGAAGCTGTCGTTTTGGGCGGTGATTACAACTACTACGAAGCTGGTCTTCAAGAATAGTAAGTTGTAGAAGCTGCCGTTTTGGGCGGTGATTACAACTACTCCTTTTTATACCTCTTTTTAGCATATGTTGTAGAAGCTGCCGTTTTGGGCGGTGATTACAACAGCATCCACAGGTACTTCAACGCCACCATAGTTGTAGAAGCTGCCGTTTTGGGCGGTGATTACAACTATGTACCAATCTCACGAGGACCCATGAATGTTGTAGAAGCTGCCGTTTTGGGCGGTGATTACAACCCAACGAACTAATAAACAACTAATAACAACTATGGTTGTAGAAGCTGCCGTTTTGGGCGGTGATTACAACCCGAACTTGATACCCATAGAGTCTGCTACCGTTGTAGAAGCTGCCGTTTTGGGTGGTAATCACAACATCTTCGCAGGATTGTGTCCTATCCATTGAGTTGTAGAAGCTCTCGTTTTGGAAAGCGATAACAACACCATTACTTCACAAAAAAAATCATAGGCACGCCGTCAAAGCAATCATGCAATGACGGCGTGCCTTATGTGTTGTAGGGAACAGAAGGGAGACTTGATTATATGCTATTTCTACAACATGATTATACAAATACTACAACCATGTTGCAGTTTTTCCACAACATCCTTTAAATTAACTAAATAAATCGTATCTGTAAGCAAAAAAGTTGAGGGAGGAAGTAAGAAATGTGAGAAAAAATTTGTATCTTTGCGATGTTTTATTATTTTAATTATTTTATCAATAAGAAATGACATATACTACAATCGTCACAAGAGACGAATCAGGTCTTCAGATGATACTTGATGCTGCAAATCTGTTTGAGGAGAAAAAATTCTTAAATGGTTTGCAACAATGCCGATTTACTATAGAGAAGGTAGTAGATATGACTATTAATGTGAAGGAAATAAGGACTAAGCTGGACCGCGAACATTTAGCTTTGGCAAAATTTGCACTTGTCTTCAACAAGAAATATGCCACAGAACACAATGAGTGTTTCGATACGGCAGAAAAACTCTTCAGGAAGATAAAAAGCACCATCAGCGGTTCAAAAAAGATATACAAAAAGTTCTGCGTGCCTAATAGAAGGCGTATAAAGCAGGAAATGAAATTGGAGAAGTCTGCATTCAAGCTTTCCACTCTAACTAAAAATTATTTGAGTGGTCAAATGTTTGGATTAGACAGTTATGACGGCTGTGTGCTCACTTTATACAATGAACTTGAAGGATTCTTCTTCGAACTCATCAAATGCCTTGCATTATGCCGCTTTGTTATAAACGAGGAAAGGAATATCCGAAACACTCCCGACTGGTGTCGAGAAATTTACAAGGACTGCTACAATACAATGGTGGAAAATAGTAAAGAACTCATCCGTGTATATAGCAGCCATAAAAAGGTGTCTAAAGATGAATACATGGAGAGAAAAAGAAATGCAAAGTCTCTTGATACTTTCATTTGCGAGAATTTCCATAAGATGACACTTGCTGAATTCAAGAATTTAGTAATCCTTGATATGGTCGAGAAGGGAGAGAAAGATGGGCTTTCAAAAGTGGAATCTGCCTTGTGGAATAATAACATCGAGATTGTAAAGAAGGTGAGAACTGTCATTTCACACTTTGACGAACTCGAACCAGAGGGGCAGAAGGGCAAACTGTCGGGTTATGCTGTTGCAACCTTTATGTCGTGGTGCGGTATTGGAGAAAATGACAACAAGGTAAAAACTTTTGTTGAGGAGTATTTCAACAAGGAATATAAAGGCTCCTACTCCACTATCCGAACCAACTCGGTCAATACTGCAAAGAACAACATGACTAAAGGTACCAGCACCTTCGATAAAGATAGTTTTGTTAAGAAAATAGAAGAATTGCTATCTCATTACACAAGAAATACTGAAGACGAACTAAAATTTGCATCTGGCTTTTGATTTTAAAGCAAAAACAATTATCTGCATATAGGATTGGCAAATCAATGTCAATCCTATTTTTTTATGCCAACACAGGGCAAAAATGAGAGAAAAATGACGTTTTGATTCAGCAAAACATAAACTTTTGATTTGAAAACATACACTTTTGCTCATCCAAATCAAAGTTGAAATCAAAGATTGAAATACAAATCAAAACAAGTGTTTTCTTGAATCAAAACACTACATAACACACTAAATATCTGCATTATACATTATCAAAGAAAGTTATTGTCATGTCACGGCAATGCCCTACCTTTGCACTACCCAACCATCACAGGGCGATGCATGTTGCGGAGTCCGTTCAGTGTGGTGGGAGGGTCAAGCCGGTAGTGCCTATTCTGAACATGGGGAAAACACTGACCGTTTATAAATAAATATGGGAAATATAATTTCCAACATGAATGGGGTACAAGACAGAGAGACTCCATTAGTAGGTAATCTTGATGCTGATGCCATCATTCGCAGTGCTGCAGAGCAGCCCACTCAGGAGGAGATGGAGAGGAGGGAGTTGGTAAACAAACTCTTGCAGTATCGTGTGAGTGCGAAGGATGAGTTTCCGCCTGAGGTGTGTTTGCTTGAGGTGGATGGTGTGCCATTCTTCGCTAAGGGCGATATTCATGCTATCAAGGCGAAGCAGAAGCAGGGTAAGACGAATGCTATCGCTATCATGGTGGCTGCCATTCTCTGTGGCAAGTGGGGACGCTTGAAGGGCATCCTCGAAGGGGCTAAGGTGCTTGTCATCGACACGGAGCAGAAGAATGCGGATACGCAGCTTGTGTATAACCGCACTCTCGAACTTGCTGGTCTGCCTAAGGAGGACATCTATGAGCGTTTCCAGACCTTTGCTTTCCGTGCGCTCGACACAGAACAGAAGCTTAATGCTGTGAAGGCACTCATCATGGAGTTCAAGCCAGACATCGTGTTTGTGGATGGTGTGGTAGATCTCATGGGCAACTTCAACGAGGTGGATGACTCGAAGGCTATCATTGAGGAACTGCTTCGTATGACGACAAAGGAGGTGAGTGGCTTTGATCCTGCCATCGTGTGTGTGCTTCATACCAATAAGGCGGCGGAAGACCACAACATGCGAGGCCATGCGGGTACTATGCTTGCTCAGAAGGCGGGCAATGTGTTTGAGGTGAAGAAGGACAATCATATCATCACAGTACATAACTCTGACTCTCGCCATCAGGAAGTGCCAAGTTGGTCGTTCATGTTTGATGCTCAGGGCAATATCATTGATGCTGATGCTGAGCGCAATCGACTTATTGAGGAGGCTCGTGTACAGCGTGTGAATAGTGCTGCTCAGAAGGCAGAAAAAACACGAAACGAACGCATCAATAAAGTCAAGAGCGCAATTGTTAATGCTGGTGGAATGATTACTCGTGGTTCACTGAGGGCAAATATCATTGGCAGCTTTCCTTGTTCTGTTGCCACTGCCAATAGGTTCATTACAGAATGTATCAAAGAAGAGGTATTAGTATATGATAGCAAGAACAAACTCGTCGCTTTCAATTATGCTCATGATGCGCAAAGCAATGAGCCGACTTTACCAATCTAATACTCACCCGAGATAAGATTAAATCATGCTCATCCGCTCATTCGCCTATATATGTAGGCGATGAGCGAGTGAGCAGAAAATCTCGCAAAAATCTTTAATTTTGATATGGAATACAGATATATTCTTGAACCCTACAAGTCTGGTGCAGCAAATAAGTACGAATGTCCCCATTGTGGCAAACGCAAGTGTTTCACTCGTTACATTGACACAGAGACGGGCAATCACATTGATGATGCTGTAGGCAGATGCGACCATGAGCAAAGTTGTGGGTATCATTACACCCCGAAGGACTACTTCCATGACCATCCAAAGGAGAATGACTGGCAGCATGAGCGAAAGCCTTTTGCTGCATTAAAGCCAAAGAAGGTTGAACCTGTCAAGCCGAAGAATCCTGGCACAATTGACAAGTCGTACATGACGAGGAGTCATAGCCGACAGTCGCAGTTTATGCAGTGGCTTGCAAGTCTTGGTTTTGATGCCGAAAGCATTGACCGTGTGTTTGAGGACTACATGCTCGGTGCTACTCGTGATGGTGGCGTCATCTTCTGGCAGATAGACCGCAAGGGACTGGTTCGCACAGGAAAAGTGATGCACTACTGGAGTGATGGTCACAGAATCAGAGACAATGAGGACTATGCGAAATTCTTGGGAGTGCCATACTCTGAACGCATCCCCCATCCTTCTTTCTTCATACATACGATGTTGCAGAAGCAGAAGGTGCTTACGAGCGATTGGCAGCTCACACAGTGCCTTTTCGGTGAACACCTTATAGATTCTCGCCCAGACGATATTGTGTGCGTTGTAGAGTCGGAAAAGACAGCCATAGTGTGCGCTCTCTACTATCCTCAGTTCGTATGGCTGGCATCGGGAGGCAGCAATGGTCTCAACAAGTGGAAACTCGCCCCTCTTCGTGGTCGTCGTGTCATTGTCTATCCCGACAGCGGTGAACTGAAACTCTGGACTGAGAAGATGGCAGAAACGGAAGGCATCAACTACTCCATTGTCGCTGACCTTGAAGGGTGTGAACACAACACCGACATTGCCGACTTGCTTCTTGCTCAGCGCAAGGCAACGAAACCAATCGCCACTGCAAGCAAATCGACCTTTCAACTCGAAGAAGAAAGGCAAACGATTGATGACGAACTATTTACCATCAACCCAGAACCATGTCCTTTCTAAGCATAAAGTGAACGATAAATCAATCACAGGTGTCTGACACTTGTGATTGAACGATAAAATATTCGTAAGTTGGAGATGAACCACAGGACGATTTCACAAATAAAATAACACAAAACACCTCAAAAGGGCATTTTTAAGGGCGTTTTGCAAATTAACGCCCTTTGACAAAGGACTGAATTACAAATGTATAGCTAAATGGAAGGGCATTTCCCACTTTTAGTGGATAAAACCCTTCCTATACCTACCCACACACGCACACACATAAAAGGGTTTATAGTATATATATGCCCTTTTCGCCCTCAGTACACCCTAAAACCCTAATTACTAACGGTTTGCAAACGGGCGTTTGGTTTTCGAAACGCCCTGTCAAACGCCCTTTTCGCCCTGCTCGACCGCCCCAGAAGCCCCCTCCCGACCTCCCCAGGGGGAGGGGGTGCCTCCGAACTGTTAAGGTGAATGATAAGAATAGACCCTCCCCCTGCCGCTCTTCCTCAACGGGCTCGGAAGCGTCTGCGACGATA
>CALBJW010000203.1 GCA_937893145.1 uncultured Prevotellaceae bacterium
TCATTCAAAATATCTGGGAGTAGCGAAGCACTCACAAGGATTTTGAAGGAGAAAAACATTGCGGGATTGAACACTTTCAAGACCGACAAAGAGGAACAAAACAAAGCATTTTGATCTTACATCTCAAACGTAAGCGTAGCGTTCAGATGACCTCAAATGGCTGTCCAAAACCTCCATATTATATCATCAACCGCTTCGCTTTCATCTCAAGTCCTACATCTTTGTTTTATAGCCTACGGCATACCATTAATTAGATGTTTTGTTGATGTTCAGTAGATGTTGAGCGCAGCGAACTAAAGCGAGCACCACGATAAGCAGAAGCTACGAAGACGAAAAAACATCCGAACTGCTGGAGAGCAGAACGGATGTTTATTGTTTTTGGAAGAAAGGGAGTGATTAAGCCTCCTTCTTGCCTGAAAGCTTTTCCTTGATACGAGCCTTCTTACCTGTGAGCTTGCGGAGGTAGTAAAGCTTAGCGCGACGAACCTTACCGATCTTGTTCACTTCGATAGACTCGATGTTTGGAGACTCGAGTGGGAAGATACGCTCAACACCAACTGTACCAGACATCTTACGAACTGTGAAACGCTTCTTTGTGCCTTCACCAGAAATCTTGATAACGACACCACGATAAAGCTGAATACGCTCCTTAGAGCCTTCAATGATCTTGTAAGCAACAGTGATTGTATCACCTGCCTTAAATGCTGGGTGCTGCTTGCCTGTAGCAAATGCTTCCTCAGCAATCTTCATTAAATCAATACTTGCCATAAATTTTGAAAATGTTTATGTAGGTTAAATCGAAGCTTACCAGACAACTATTTTCTGACAGCGGCTCCGAAAGCGGGTGCAAAGGTAAGAAAAATTTAGCACATAACATATATCATTTGGCATTTATTTTTGGAGAATGGGGTATTTTTGCTGTTATGAGGGATGAAATAGGATAAGAAACAACTGGTTATGACACGCTAAAACTACGAAAACATTTTGAACATGATAATTACAGATCAAAATATTTGCTCTGTCTTCTCTTCAAGGCCTTCATTCCATGAATCCCTCGCAGATATGACCACCGATTTTCCTTGCAAGAACTTCGTTGCTTGCAGACAAAATCTCTGTCCATATCTGCTGAAGACAGACCAACACAAAATGTGCTACGCATAAAGAATGTCGCTAACGCGATAAAAAATCATGTCCCGCAGTTTTCTTTGTGCAACGTGTCCAAGCGCCAGCCTCTAACCTCGCCAAAGGCGACTAACCATTGCTAAATCTAACCTTGCGAAGCGACTAACCTTTACTCCTCCCTCACAGGGAGGGCTGGGGTGGGTCTATTTATTTTTTACTCCGAAGGAGATATTTTGTCACGAAGTCATTTTGTCTTTATTTTGGTCCTCCGATGGTTTTATCATTCAAAATATCTGGGAGTAGCGAAGCACTCACAAGGATTTTGAAGGAGAAAAACATTGCGGGATTGAACACTTTCAAGACCGACAAAGAGGAACAAAATAAAGTATTTTGATCTAATAAAGCAAAGGGCGACTTGCCAGTTTACGTGTTTTCGCCGTGTTCCATATTCGTCAAAAAGGAAAAAGATACGCTTTGTGAAGTATTTGTAACATATTATGGAGCTATACATTATTTATTTTTATTATCTTTGCAGATGATTAGGAAAAGTGCATTGCGAAGACGAGACGCTGGCGCTACGATACACTGCGTTACGAAACGGTCTGGAGACCTACGAAACACTTTATTACGATGCGCTGGCGCTACGAAACACTGAGTTACGAAACGTTAGCACTACTATGCGCTGGCGCTACGAAACACTGAGTTACGAAGGCGAAGAGAAGAATACTAATTTTTAACAATATAGCAATGAAATTAACAGATTTGACTTCCGGCTCTTTTAATGCCGAGGAATGGGAGGCAAAGGGATACCAATTGCCTAAGTTTGATATTGCCGCCGTTCAAAAGAAGACTCACGACGAACCTACTTGGGTTCATTTTGGAGGTGGTAACATTTTCCGTGCATTCCCTGCTGCCATCATTAATGATGCACTTAACACAGGAAAGTATGACAGGGGTGTTATTGTTGCAGAGACTTTCGACTATGAGGTCGTTGATAAGGCTTATGCTCCTTACAACAACCTCTCTTTGCTCGTAAGTTTGCAGTCAACAGGTACTATCGAAAAGAAGGTCATCGCCTCTGTCACAGAGGCTTTGAAGGCAGACTACCAGTTTGAAGACTGGAAGCGCCTTGTAGAAATCTTCAAGAACCCTACCCTTCAGATGATTTCTTTCACAATCACTGAAAAGGGTTATAGTGTTGCACCTGCAGACCTTGAACGTGGTCTCACACCAGTACTCGCAATGGGTAAGGTGACTGCACTTCTTTTGGAGCGTTTCAATGCAGGCAAGCTTCCTCTCACTGTTCAGAGTATGGACAATTGTTCACACAATGGTGATAAGGTAAAGGCTGGTGTGTTTGCATACGCAGAGAAGTGGGTTGCAGACGGACTTGCACCAGCAGAATTCCTCGAATACCTCAAGGATGAAAATAAGATTACCTTCCCATGGTCAATGATTGACAAGATCACTCCTCGACCACACCAGAAGGTGAAGGAAATGCTTGCTGCTGACGGATTTGAAGATAACGACTACATCGAGACAGAGAAGCACACCTTCACTGCCCCATTCGTAAATGCGGAGGAAGTGCAGTACCTCGTGATTGAAGACAACTACACCAACGGTCGTCCTCCAATGGAACTTGGTGGTACGCTCTACACAACTCGTGAAACAGTAGATAAGGTGGAGACAATGAAGGTAACAACTTGTCTCAACCCTCTCCACACAGCAATGTCAATCTATGGCGTGATGCTCGGTTACACTCTCATCTCTGCAGAGATGGCAGACGAAGACCTCCGTCCATTCATCCAAAAGATTGGTTACATGGAAGCAATGCCTGTAGTTACAGATCCTGGTGTACTTAACCCATACGAGTTTATTGGTGATGTAATCAACAAGCGTCTCCCTAATCCATTCATGCCAGATGCTCCTCAGCGAATCTCTACTGACACATCACAGAAGCTCCCTATCCGTTTCGGTGAAACAATAAAGAAGTATGTTAGTCGTGGTCTTGACATGAAGAATCTTATTCTTATCCCATTGACATTGGCAGGATATGCTCGTTTCCTCAAGGCACTTGATGATAACTTGGAACCATTCACTCCATCATCAGACCCTAAGCTTGAGGAATTGCAAGCTATTGTTGCACCACTTAAGTTTGGCGAGCCAGAGCAAGACTGGTCATGTCTCAAGCAGCTCTACAGTCGTGCAGACATCTTCGGAACAGACCTCTACGAAGCAGGACTTGGCGAGAAGATTGAAGGCATGGTTAAGGAATTGTTTGAAGGAAAGGGAGCGGTGAGAAAGACTTTGCATAAATACACTTCTCTCCGTTAATTCACCTAAATACGGCCGTTGACAATAATGTCAACACACGACAACCTTATTAAATAGAAAAAGAACAAAACAATATGGAAAGAACATGGCGTTGGTTTGGCAAGAAGGATAAGATTACTCTTGCCATGTTGAAGCAAATTGGTGTGGAGGGCATTGTTACAGCTCTTCATGATGTGCCACTCGGTGAGGTTTGGACACAAGAGAAGATTCATGAGTTGAAGGAGTACATCGAATCGTACGGAATGAAATGGAGTGTCGTTGAGTCGCTCCCAGTGGTTGAAACATTGAAATATGGTGGTCCTGACAGAGAGCACCAGATTGAGGTGTACAAGGAGTCATTGCGCAACCTCGGCAAGGAAGGCATCCACTGCGTATGCTATAACTTCATGCCAGTACTTGACTGGGCTCGTACAGATCTTATGCACCCAAATCCTAATGGTTCAAGTAACCTCTACATGAACTGGGGCGAATTCGCATACTTCGACATCTACCTTTTGAAGCGTGAAGGTGCGCGTGAAGACTGGGAAGCATTCTCGAAGCGTCACAGCAACTGGAACAGAGACTTGGTAGCAGAAGCTGACGAGATGCTTAAGACTGCAACTCCAGAAAGTGACCATGCTCTTGTGGAAAATATCGTAATCAAGACTCAAGGATTTGTTTCTGGTAACTTCAAGGAAGATGACGAGCATCCTCTCGAACTCTTCCGCGACTTGCTCAAACTTTACGATGGCATCGACAAGGAGAAGCTTCAGGAGAATATGAAGTACTGGTTGGAAGCAATCATGCCAATCTGTGAAGAGTATGACATCAACATGTGTGTACACCCAGACGACCCTCCTTACCCTGTGTTCGGTCTTCCTCGTATCATTGGCAACGAAGAAGATATCCAGTGGTTCCTCGATGCTGTTCCTAACCCACACAACGGACTCACATATTGCGCCGGTTCACTCTCAGCAGGCGAACACAACAACCCTGTTGACTTGGCACGCAAGTTTGCAAGCCGCACACACTTCGTACATCTTCGTTCTTGCCACATCTTCCCTGACGGCAACTTCACAGAGGCAAGTCACCTTGGCGGTCGTGCTGATCTCATTGAGCTCGTTCGCATTTTCGAGAAGGAAGAACAGACAGGCAAGCCAAACAGTGGACACAGACTTCCTATGCGTGTTGACCATGGTATGACATTCACTGACGAACCAGGAGGCATTATGGACGAATCATCACATGGACACAACGCGGGATACACCCTTCTTGGTCGTATGTTCGCACTTGGACAGGTACAGGGTATCATGGCTGCCGTTGACCGCGAACTTGGTCTTGAATATCACCAGCCTGGATTCTTTGACTAATTTCACACCTTATATATAATAAAAGAAGGATGGTTCCAAGAACGGAGCCATCCTTCTTTTGGTATATACAACCACTGTATTACTCACGGAGCTTGTCTGCCTCTCTTGCAGCCT
Organism: uncultured Prevotellaceae bacterium; assembly: GCA_937893145.1. Lineage (GTDB taxonomy): Bacteria > Bacteroidota > Bacteroidia > Bacteroidales > Bacteroidaceae > Minthosoma. The sequence continues at coordinate 4,920 of CALBJW010000203.1, forward strand.
TTTCAGCAGCATTGCGAGTGTCGGCAGCCTTCTGAGCAGCCTTTTCAGCAGCCTTAGCAGCCTTAGCAGCCTTTTCCTGTGCCTTGATAGAAGCAGTAAGAGTCTTCAACTTACCCTGAAGTTCCTTAAGTTCAGCCTTACGGTCCTTAAGATTCTGCTTAAGTGTGATGAGAGAGATTGCAGGAGTGCGACCAGCCTTCTCATCAAGCTTAGTCTGCTTCATTTCGAGCTGAATCTGCTTCATCTCAAGCTTTACCTTTTCAATCTGATTCTTGTAAGAATTGCTCATCTCCTTCTCGCTCTGAGCGAAAGATGCTGTAGCAGCGCACAACATTACGAGTGCTACAAAAAACGACTTAATGTTCATAATCTTCTATTTATTTATAATTGATAAAAGTTTTATTAGGTCAAAACCGCTGCAAAGTTAATAAAATCATTATAGAAAACCACTTTTTAAAGAGAAAAAGAGCTTTTTAGGCGAAAACTTCACCCAAAACATCCAAAGATTTAAGCTCTGGGAACGAAGGCAGATGCAATCTATAATACGTAATTAACAAATCGACTATGCGTGAACGCTGTGAACGACTCAGCCGCATTAAATGCATTGTAGAATAATTTAGTCGGGACAGCAAAACTACATTTGACGACTCTTTAGGCAATATGAAATTGCTATGATTGGGTAAAAGATAGGTGTATGAAGCCGCTTGTAAATCAAAATAAGGATACCCTTCAGACTTATAATTTCCATTCCTATCATAAGGTACGGATGCGGAACCCCCTGAAAGCATATCCAGATTAGGGTATATACCAAGGAAACGTGTCATGCGATACATAAATATCAGATGGAAATTTGCTAACCTCGAAACGTTCGCCTGATTATCGAACCACATAAATGATGTTTCCAGGAATCTATAAAGAGGAACATTCTCCATCTCCGACCGCAATGATGCAGATAAGAACTCAGCCAAGAACAGGGCAACGGTTGACTTCAAAGGATTATAAGGCACATCCATATAAGTATAATAGAGACGTACATCCTTCGGCTTTGGCATGTGAGGAGTGCCAGGTCGAATATCCGCTTGAAACTCGACCATAGATAACGGAGCCCAGAAAGCCATCTGACCTTTTGACTGACGAGAATGGGAAACTGAAGCCACAAACGACAGTCGTCCATGACCTAACGTGAACATGTCAACGATGAGTTTAGAGTCGTTGAATTTCACTGTTCGCAATACTATTCCTTGTACTTTTTCTAACATTTCTTATGCAAAAGTACGAATTTTAATCAAAACAGAGAAAAAAGTCGTGAAAAAATTTTGTCAGTATTGAAAAAGTCCTTACCTTTGCACCGCAATTGAAACGGAAGTCTTGATTGCTTCGGTAGAAATACCATAGGCTGGTCCCTTCGTCTATCGGTTAGGACGAGAGATTTTCATTCTCTAAAGAGGAGTTCGACTCTCCTAGGGACTACAAAAGTTAAAAGTTTAAGTTAAAGGTAATAGCGAAAGCATACCTGAAACTTTGAACTTTTTCTTTTTATTAGGGAGATGGGTGCGAGGTCACAAGCCATACCACATCGTACTTCCTTAAAACAAACAAATAATTAATAACATCTAAAAAATTAAAGACAAATGGCAAATCACAAGTCAACAATGAAGCGCATCCGTCAGAACGAGCGCCGCAGACTCCACAACCGTTACTACGCTAAGACTATGCGTAATGCACTCCGCGACATCCGCAACACTAAGGACAAGGCAGAGGCACAGGCACAGTTCCCTAAGCTTCAGAAGATGCTCGACAAGCTCGCTAAGCAGAACATCATCCACTGGAAGAAGGCTGCTAACCTCAAGTCAGGTGTTGCTAAGCTCATCGCAAAGCTCTAAGCTTATAAATCTTGAAAATACATATCCAATCAAGATAAAACAGGACCAGATTTCATTTGAAATCTGGTCTTTTCGTTTATAAACAAACTTTTCCTCCAATATATTTCGCCAAGTCAAAAAAAATTACTAAATTTGTACCGTATTTGATAGGGCTGTTGAATATAATTCAACACTCTTTACCAAAAAGAACATTTAGAAATGGATGAAACTATAAAAAACGGAGAAAACTATTCTGCCAGCAACATTCAGGTGCTTGAAGGACTCGAAGCAGTTCGCAAGCGCCCTGCCATGTATATTGGTGACATCAGTGAGAAAGGTTTGCATCACCTCGTTTACGAGACTGTGGACAACTCTATCGATGAAGCGCTGGCAGGATTTTGTACTCACATCGAAGTAACAATCAACGAAGACAATTCTATCACTGTACAGGACAACGGTCGTGGTATCCCAGTAGATATGCACGAAAAAGAGCATCGTTCTGCTCTTGAAGTTGTAATGACAGTACTTCATGCCGGTGGTAAGTTCGACAAGGGTTCGTACAAGGTATCAGGTGGTCTTCACGGTGTGGGTGTAAGTTGTGTAAACGCACTTTCTACTCACATGAAGTCACAAGTATTCCGCGATGGTAAGATTTACCAGCAGGAATATGCTTGTGGTAAGCCATTGTACGACGTTAAGGTCGTTGGTGAAACAGAACTTCGCGGTACACGCCAACAGTTCTGGCCAGATGGAAGCATCTTCATCACTACCACTTACAAATACGACATTCTCGCTAACCGTATGCGTGAACTTGCATATCTTAATGCAGGCATCACAATTACCTTGACAGACTTGCGCGAAAATGTAAACGCACAGGCTGGCATTGAAGGCATTCGCAAGGAGGTATTCTACAGTGAAGGTGGTTTGAAGGATTTTGTCCGCTACATCGATAGCACTCGCACTCCTCTCTTCAACGATGTTATCTACATCAACACAGAGAAGAACGACACCCCTATTGAGTGCGCCATCATGTACAACACCTCATACAGCGAGAATCTTCATTCATACGTAAATAACATCAACACTATAGAAGGTGGTACACACCTTCAAGGATTCCGCACTGCCCTCACACGCGTACTCAAGAAATATGCTGATGACAACAAGATCACAGAGAAGCTTGAGAAGCAGAAGGTAGAAATCAGTGGTGAGGACTTCCGCGAAGGTTTGACCGCTGTCATCTCTGTAAAGGTTGCAGAACCACAGTTTGAAGGTCAGACTAAGACAAAGCTTGGAAATAGCGAAGTCGCTGGTGCTGTTCAGCAGGCAGTAGGTGAGGCACTCAGTTACTACCTCGAAGAGCATCCTAAGGAGGCAAAACTCATTGTTGACAAGGTTGTTCTCGCAGCAACAGCACGTGTTGCGGCAAGAAAGGCACGTGAAAGTGTCCAGAGAAAGAACCCAATGACAGGTGGTGGTCTTCCTGGCAAGCTTGCAGACTGTTCTGATAAGGACGCAGCAAACTGCGAGATGTTCATCGTCGAGGGAGACTCGGCGGGCGGTTCTGCTAAGCAGGGTCGTGACCGTCACTATCAGGCAATCCTCCCTATTCGTGGTAAGATATTCAATGTTGAGCGCGTAATGTGGCACAAGGCATTCGAGCACGAAGAGGTTAACAATATCATTCAAGCACTTGGTGTTCGTTTCGGTATGAACCCAGACGACAATAAGGAAGCTAACTATGACAAGCTCCGCTATTACAAGACTATCATCATGGCCGATGCCGATGTCGATGGTTCACATATCGGAACACTTCTTATGACTTTGTTCTTCCGCTATATGCCTCAGCTTATTCGTGATGGCCGCCTCTACATTGCTATGCCACCATTGTATAAATGCACAAAGGGTAAGATTAGCGAATACTGCTACGATGAAATAGCTCGTATGCGTTTCGTTGACAAGTATGGTAATGGAGAAGAAAGTCAGATTAAGATTCAGCGATACAAAGGTCTTGGTGAGATGAACCCAGAACAGCTTTGGGAGACTACCATGAACCCAGAAACACGCCTCTTGAAGCAGGTGACTATTGAGGATGCAGCAGAAGCAGACTACACATTCTCAATGTTGATGGGTGAAGATGTAGGTCCTCGTAGAGAGTTCATCGAACGCAACGCTACTTACGCAAATATTGATGCGTAATGATAACGAAACGCTGATGCTACGAAAACGAAACACTTCGTTACGATACGCTACGCTACGATACGCTGACGCTACGAAGATAATAAAGACGTATATTTCATTCAATTCTTACATATATTCTCGTGTCGACCAATGAGAAGTGATTTCTGACCGCGCCGGCACAACATTTTTTCTCCGACAAAGTTAGAAGAGAAAAAATAAGGGAACCAATATTGATTGGTTCCCTTTCTTTATGTAATGCGTTAAGCGATTATGCAAATGTGATGACAGCCGGTCTATCAATGTTCATAGCGTTGTCATTTGCACGTTCATTGAACTGTTTGAGAGTCTCTTTTGTACGCTTGTATGTTGGCGAAGTTTCAACCATAGATATGATGTCCTCATTGTCAAGATCATCTTCACGGAAGATATAGCTATATGTAGGACGACGAATAGCACGGTTTTTCTTGTCTGGTCCGTAGATGCGCTCACGACGATTAGCACGCTCTGCAGCCTCTTCTGCAAGTTCTGCCTCACGCTGCTGTTCTTCCTTATCACGAGCAATAAGGCGATTGCCAAGTTCATCAGAATCAATATCCTCTACACCAAAACCAGTTGCAAGGACAGTAATCTTAACCTTATCCTTAAGATCTGGATCGATAGAAAGACCCCACTTAACCTCGACATCTTCAGTCTTAATCTTCTCCATGAACTCATGTACTTCGTTCATTTCCTCCATCATAAGGACATCACCGTTCTCAAGAGCAGGACCTGCAATACGAAGAAGGATACGCTTTGAACGATAGATATCATTGTTGTTGAGGAGAGGAGAATTGAGAGCATCGTTGATGGCTTCAGTAACACGTCCTTCACCAGAACCAAAACCTGAGCTCATGATTGCAACACCACCATCCTTGAGGACAGTAGAAACATCATTGAAGTCAAGGTTGATGATACCATGCATTGTGATGATTTCTGCGATTGACTTAGCAGCATTACAAAGTGTATCATCTGCCTTCGCGAACGCATCAACGATAGACATTTGCTGATAAATCTCACGAAGTCGCTCATTGTTGATAACGAGAAGAGCATCAACATTCTTGCTAATCTCCTCAACACCATCAAGAGCCTGGTCAATCTTACGGTTACCCTCCCAACGGAATGGGATAGTCACGATACCAACTGTAAGAATACCCATATCCTTAGCAGTTTTTGCGATGATAGGAGCAGCACCTGTACCTGTACCACCACCCATACCAGCAGTTACGAACACCATGCGTGTTCCATCGCTGAGCATACGTTTGATATCCTCAAGAGACTCTTCTGTCGCCTTGCGAGCACGTTCAGGACGGTTACCAGCACCAAGACCTTCGGTGCCGAGTTGAATCTTATGAGGAACAGGAGAATCCTGAAGAGCCTTATTATCTGTATTACATACCACGAAAGTCACGTCGTGGATACCTTCATTGTACATGTGGTTAACAGCATTGCTACCGCCGCCACCTACGCCAATAACCTTTATTATACTTGTAGGACCTTGCTTAAAGTTGAAGATCATATCACTATCTTGTTCTGGCATATTCTTATCTGTTTTATTTGTTTACTAATCTATTAACTTTCACTTGGATTTACAAGAAACAACATTAATCATCATTAACGATGTCATTAACCCAATTCTTGAAACGTCCAAATGTGCTATTTTCTTTATTTGCACGACGAACCATAATGTCGAGAGCCTCAACAGCAGTACGAAGCATTTCTGTAAGTTCCTTACCTTCCCTAATGGTCTGCTTGTACTTATCCTTGCTTGCGAGGAAGTTTACGCATTCATCGTAATCGTCCGTAATAACATCAAAGGCCGTCTTTACGAGTTCCTCTGCAGACTGACGTACCTTCTTGTCACGTCCATTCTTTTCTACGTTCTGACGTGTGTTACGCACATTCTCAACCATAGAGCGAATGCTTGACTTGATGCCATCAAACTTCATCACCACATTAGCCTCAGCTTCGGCAGCGGCTTCAAGTTCTTGTTGACGCTTACGACGCTCCTCATCCTGCTGCTGTTTCTCAAAGAGTCCACTATTGTCACACGCTTCACCACCACAAGGTGTATTACCAGAAAGGAGAAGAGAGACAATAGTATTTGACATTGCGTTGTCAAGAACAAATGAACCTGCATTTGAAGTCTTGACAACAGGCTGATTCACCGTACGAGCTATACGTACCTTTTCAACCTTATTAGTTGCGAGGAATGCCTTGTCGATATTCTTCATATTAGCACCACCACCTGTGAGGACGATGCCAGCAAGAAGTTTGCCACTATAGTTTGAATTTACTATCTGAGTGTTGACATTAGCAACAATCTCGGTCATACGCGACTCAATAATGCGTTTGATGAGAGACATATCAATTCGGCGACCATCTGATGTTGTATAAGTCATAGAGTCAGAATCATCGGCAGAGTCACTGTCCTGACTTGCTGCATCACCATAAGTCAACTTGATATCTTCTGCTTCAGCTCCTTCAATCTGAATAGAAGCAAAGTCCTTATTGATATTGTTTGAACCGAGTGGAATAGTTGCGAGATAACGACATATATTATTCTTATACACAACAACGGTTGTAGTATCAGCACCGAGGTCAACAAGAACACAGCCCGAACGCTTCTCACTGTCAGTAAGTACATAATCTGCAAGCTTACATGGAGCGATGAGTTCTTCCACAATGTCAACGTCAAGATTATCGAAACAAGTATTCACATTTCCACTAAGAGACTGCTTAGCGATGATGTCAATGAACTCGCCCTCGATGTTTGTACCCATAACGCCAACAGGATCAGCAACCACGTTTTGGTCGATAACATATTCCTGTTCAAAGTTATCAAGAACTTCATAATCAGAATATGGAATCTCATTGCTCTCCTGGCGAATGGAGTCAATAGTTTCGTTAGAAATATATGTCTGCATCAACAAGTTGCGCTTAACAACAACCTTATGTGAGCGCAATGACTGTCCGCCAATGCCCACATACACACGCGCAATCCTTGTCTTGAGAACTGTCTCAAGTTTATTGATGATGCTGTTTATGCACTGGTATGTCTTTTCGATGTTATAAACCACACCACGCTTAATACAAGCAGTGGTCTTCTCCTCGGCATAAGCGAGGATCTGCATGGTTCCATCCTTCTTTCTTCCCGCAATACCTGTAATCTTGGATGAACCAAGTTCGATTGCTACAATAAAGTCTTTTTCCGAAAATGCCATAGGTATATATCGTTATTTCTGTTAATTCTTTCTTTTTTTACAGATAATCTGATTGTCGAACTGAACATCTATTCTGCTATACTTATTCCAGCCCACTGAGTTAAGAGCTTTTTGGTAGAACTCCTTGAGACGATGGAACTTACCCTCGAAGTCATCAATCTCGCCCAAGAATATGACGTGGTCACCAACACGAGGAATAATTTCTATCACATGCTTATGACTCTTATTTATTGTCACATAAATTTGTTCCACCTGACTATTCCAAAACTCATCTGCATTGATGAATCTCGCAAGTTCGACAAGTTCTTCGCAAGCATACTTTTCATCGATGTATCCTGTTGCTGTAAGAAGATTCATGGAGTAAGTGCTCTTAGATATCTTCTTTCCTTTGCCATCAACAAAATATCCGTCATTTCCTGTTGGAAGGACATACATGACAGGAGAACGCTGTTCAATCTTTATGCAGAACTTATTGTTTGAAGTCTTATAGCACTCAACCTTTTCTATGAAGTCGTTAGATGAAATCAAGTCCTCAATTTTCTTGGTATTAACCTTGCTCATCAATTCATCCTTAGGATAAAGACCTGCATTTCGAAGCATGCTTTCCACCTCCTTCTCGTCAATGAATTGAGCCTGGGACTTCTTTTTGACAATGAGTTCTACACCTTCACATCGAGCTTCTGGATTTCGCTTTGACATCATGAGCATAGCATACACAACATACGCTATCAATCCTGCAATAACGATTGACACCAGAGATATCTTTAGTATTTTTGTTGCTTTTGCCATAATTAATGAATGAACTGATGATGAATGTTTTTTAGTAGCTCAAATTTTTGTAATATTCTAAATCTTTGAAAGTATCTGAGTGATTTGTGGAACATAGTTCTCAATATCACCTGCACCAAGGGAAATCAGAACGTCGAAAGTTGGAGTGCTTACGACATCAAGAATGTCCTCTTTATGTATAAGGTGCTTCTCAATACCATCACGAAGATTGTTGTAGATAAGTTCACTTGTAACCCCTTCAATTGGCAACTCGCGAGCAGGATAGATGTCGCAGAGATACACCTCATCAAGAAGAGAAAGGGCATCTGCAAACTCCTTGTAGAAGTCACGAGTACGTGTATATAGATGAGGTTGGAAGATTGCAGCAATCTTCTTGTCCTGATACAATTCACGAATAGATTTCACACTTGAACTAATCTCGTTTGGATGATGTGCGTAGTCTGAAAGGAAAACCATACGGTCATTTTTGACCTTGAAGTCGAAACGACGATCAACACCACCAAATGTCTTCATTCCTTCTCGAAGTTCCTCATCTGTTGCGCCAGCCAACTGAGCAAGTGCCATAGCAGCAATGCCATTTTCAATGTTGATGCTTACAGGCACACCAAGTTGAACATCTTTTATCACGCCCTTAGGAGAAACATAGTCAAAGAATATCTCGCCTCCACCGATGCGTATGTTCTCAGCATGGAAGTCACCCTCAGTTCTATCATAGTCATATACAGTAACTCCCGGTTGAACATTAGCCTTCATTTCAAGGTTACGATGAATGATCAAAGCACCTCCAGGTTGAATGAGAGAAGTATATTTGTTGAAGCTTTCAAGATAAGCCTCCTTTGTACCGTAGATGTCAAGATGGTCTGGGTCTGTAGCAGTAATGACTGTTGCAAAAGGACGGAGCCAATGGAATGAACGGTCAAACTCATCAGCCTCAATGACCACATAATCAGATTCCTTTGAGAGAAGATAGTTTGTTCCGTAATTCTTTGAGACGCCACCAAGGAACGCATTACACTTCACCGAGCTCATATTCAAGAGATGAGCAGCCATTGTGGAAGTGGTTGTCTTGCCGTGTGTGCCAGCAACACAAAGTCCCTTGTGCGACTGAGTAAGGAAACCGAGTACTTGAGCACGCTTCTGGATGTCGAAACCATTTTCGCGGAAATACACAAGTTCCTTATGCTCTGCAGGAACAGCAGGAGTATAGACAACGAGAGTAGTCTCTTTGTCCTTGAAGCAAGGTGCAATACCCTCCACGTTTTCCTCATAATGAATCAACGCACCTTCTTCGATGAGTTTTTCTGTAAGTTCAGATGGAGTCTTGTCATAACCTCCCACGTTATATCCTTCACTAAGGAAATAACGAACGAGGGCACTCATTCCTATGCCACCTGCACCTACAAAATATACTGACTTAATCACTATTCTATCTTTATTTTAGATTTTCAATTGTTTTGTCAAACGGCAGAAATACCATTCTAATTATTTAGTTGTAGCCAACTTATAAACCTCCTCCGCAATAATATCAGCGGAATTATGGAATGCAAGTTTAAGGACATTCTCTGCAAGAGACTTGAGTTTTGCATCATCATTTACAGTTTCGAGAGCTGTTGAGATGAGCAAAGAGCGGGCATCCTTATCGGCCACAAAGATTGCAGCGTCCTTAGTCGAGAGAGCTTGAGCATTCTTTGTCTGGTGGTCTTCTGCCACATTTGGCGAAGGAACAAGAATACAAGGCTTACCAAGAAGGCAGAGCTCCGAAATAGAACTTGCGCCTGCACGAGAAATCACCACATCTGCAGCCGCATAAGCAGCATCCATATTCGAAATGAAATCTGTGACATGAAGGTTAGGAAGTTGCTCAACCTTAGAGAGTGCTTGTGCAATCTCTGCGCTATAGTACTTACCTGTCTGCCAGATAAACTGAACGCCACTCTTTCGAATTTCCTCCAAATGTGTAAGTACGCTCTCGTTTACTGTGCGAGCTCCAAGACTACCACCAATTATAAGAACTGTTCGCTTAGCAGGGTCAAGGTCAAAGCTCTTAGCAGCATCGTCCTTTGAGATTTTTGCGTCAAGGAGATTCTGACGAACAGGGTTACCCGTCATGATTATCTTTTCTGCTGGGAAGAATCGTTCCATACCTGAGTACGCAACACACACCTTCTTTGCCTTCTTTGCAAGCGACTTGTTTGTCACACCAGCATAAGAGTTCTGTTCTTGTATAAGACATGGAACACCCATTGCATAGGCAGCATTAAGAGTAGGTGCAGAAGCATATCCGCCAACACCAACTGCCACATGAGGTTTGAAATCCTTGATAATCTTCTTCACCTGATTCTTGCTCTTCAAGAAGTCAATCATCACACCAATATTCTTAGGGCTCCACAAAGGACGAATCAATCCACGAACAGGAAGACCAACAATCTTGTAACCTGCTGCAGGCACTCGTTGCATCTCCATACGACCATCAGCACCAACAAAGAGAATCTCCGCATCTGGGTGCTGTTTCATTATAGCATTAGCAATGGAAACCGCAGGGAAGATGTGTCCACCTGTACCTCCTCCACTAACTATGACTCTAAGTTTTTCGTTCTTTTCCATTTCTTTTTGTTTCTATTTTGAGTATAGCAAAGCTATAAATATTTCTTTTTAACGAGCAAATGTACGAATAATTGTTTGATTTTTAGGCAAAATATCAAAGAAAATGCTTTCTATGTACACATTTTCCATTCATTCGCACCAAATCATCTCATTTTACACCATTGTGCCGTCAGTAGTGTATTCGAGAGTCTCCCCCTCTTCTGTAGATTGTTCTGGTATCTTTGAGGCAGTCTGAGCTGTTGCAAAGCGACTAACACTCAATATTACGCCCAAGTAGAAACTTGTGATGAGAATAGAGCTACCTCCCTTGCTGACAAGAGGAAGAGTCTGACCTGTCACAGGTATCGCTCCTACTGCTACTGCCATATTGACAAGAGCCTGAAGTACCATCATTAGTCCAAAGCCCAACACAAGGTATGCAGGGAAGAAACGAGTACATTTCTGGGCTATTCGACCTGTGCGAATGAGCAGTATAAAATACAAAGCCATCACGAACAATGCCCCGAAAAGACCTAACTCTTCGATTATGATTGCATAGATGAAGTCCGACTCTGCATGTTGCAAGAAGTCTCGCTGAATGGAATTGCCTGGTCCCAAACCTATACCCTTTGAGTTGGCAACAGCGATCTTTGCGTATGTTGTCTGCGAGTTCTTATCACCAAGCAAATCGCGTATTTCTCTTTTGCGCTCGAAATCCTTTATGGCACTCGCCTCTTCTGCTGAGCCTGGAGCGCATGTTTCATGAAGTCCTTCTAAGAATTTACAGAATTCAGCCTCACGCTTTTCCTTTTCCTCTTGGTCAAGTTCACCCCTATTGGAAGCACGCATCAAACGATGCTTAACCGTTACGACACGTTTCATCAAAGGGATATCTGACACTGTATCTTCTGGCAGAAAGGCCACCATACAAGCGACAACGAAACCTACCAAGCAAATACCTCCGATACCTTTAAGCATAAGACTTGAAGGCACATGGGCGAAGAACATCATGACAGTTACGACGAAGAAAAGCATCATGGCTGTAGATACGTTATCCATGAAGATGAGTCCACAGACAATAATAGCCATAGTGCCTACCACGGCAAAGGCTGTGTATCTCTTACCCTTAATTGCACCAACTACAAGTTTTTCCTTACCACGAATTATCTTCTTCTGCGCAGCCTGAGTCTTTGCAAGGATAACAGCAACAGACATAATCAGTGCCGCCTTCGCAAATTCCGATGGTTGGAAAGAAATGCCTGCAATCTTCATCCATCGATTTGTGCCATTTAACTCCGCACCACCGCCGAGTGCAGTAAACACCAGCAAGAAGATTGCCAAAGGTAACAAAACGATAGGAAACAGCATAAACCATTTACATGGTATATTGTGAACGGCAATAATAACTCCAAGTCCAGCCAAAAGGAACATTGCATGATTAAGCACAGGTCCCCAATGGTTCACGCTATCGAAGGTCATACGGCTGGATGCACTGTACACTTCCACGAGAGAAATCATACAGAGCAAGAACCAAATCATCCATACGCCCTTGTCGCCTTTGAAGAATTTGCCGCTTAATATGTTTGAAAACAATTTACCCATAAATCAACACGTTGGGTTAAAAGTAAACTTACTATTTTAGAGGTTCTTCACACACTCCTTGAACTGTTCGCCACGATCCTCCATGTTCTTGAAGAGGTCGAAACTTGCACAACAAGGACTCAACAACACGCAACTACCCGGCTTAGCCATCTTATAACATTCATCTACACAGTCCTTCATACTCTTAACATCTGCGATTGGAATACCGAAGTTGTCAAATGCAGCATGAAGCTTTGAGTTGTCAACACCGAGGAAACAAAGACCAATACACTTCTCCATAACGAGATCGAAGATTTCCGAGTAGTCATTGCCCTTGTCCTTGCCACCAAGGATGAGGACTGTAGGCTGAGTCATGCTCTCAAGAGCATACCAGCAAGCATTCACGTTTGTTGCCTTTGAGTCGTTCACGAAGTCAACTCCGCGCACACGACCTGCCTTTTCAAGACGATGCTCCACACCTGCGAAACCTGCCAAGCCCTTGCGTATCTCATCCTTACTAACACCTGCCAAGTTGGCTGTTATACCTGCAGCAAGAGAGTTGTAGAGGTTATGCTTACCACGAAGAGCCAACTCTTCCTGTTCCATGTTGAATGGAGTTGGAGTTTCGATGACAAATTCCTTGTCTTCAACGTAACCAATAGCTGCATCTTCCTTAACTTCGGAGAAAGGACAGAGGCGAGCCTTGATATTGTACTTCTCAAGTTCCTTCTTTACTATAGGGTCATCATTCCAGAACACGAACGCATCGTCCTCAGTCTGGTTCTGAATGATACGCATCTTGCTGTCAACATAGTTCTGGAAGTTGAAGTCGTAACGGTCAAGATGGTCTGGAGTGATGTTCATGAGGATAGCAATGTCAGCCTTGAAATCGTACATATTGTCAAGCTGGAAGCTGCTAAGTTCGATGACATAATAGTCAAAATTAGCCTCTGCGACCTGAAGAGCAAGACTACTTCCGATATTGCCAGCAAGACCTACATTGTAACCTGCCTCTTTGAGGATGTGATAAATGAGGGATGTTGTAGTGGTCTTACCGTTAGAACCTGTGATACAGATCATCTTTGCATTAGTATATCGACCAGCAAACTCAATCTCAGAGATGATTGGAATGTTCTTCTCCTTAATCTTCACAATCATTGGAGCATTGTCAGGAATACCAGGGCTCTTGATTATTTCATCCGCATTGAGGATAAGTTCCTCTGTATGCTTACCCTCTTCCCAAACAATACCATGACTGTCAAGGAGTTCCTTGTATCTATCTTTTATCTTTGACATGTCAGACACAAACACATCAAAACCTTCTTTCTTTGCCAATACTGCAGCTCCGGCTCCACTTTCTGCTGCACCTAAAATTACAATACGCTTCATATCTTTTTTATTTCTTTTTGGTCAATTAATTTTATTATCTAATCTTTAAGGTGATGATTGTTATGGCAGCCAACAAGATGGTTACAATCCAGAATCGAGTTGTAATCATGCTCTCGAAAAGCAGTCCATCCGGTTTCTTCAGGAGATACTTAACACCAGGCTCCATCTTATGGCGATAGTGGTCGTGGAAAGGAGCACGTTTGAACACCCTCCACTTCTCACCTTTCTTATTGCCTTTCTTTGCGTATGCCACCTGAAGCATCACGCTGACACTCTCCATGAAGAAGATACCGCAAAGGATTGGGATGAGGAGTTCCTTGTGAATGATGATTGCAGTAACGGCAATCACGCCACCAATAGCAAGACTACCAGTATCACCCATAAAGACCTTTGCAGGATAAGCATTGTACCAGAGGAAACCAACAAGGGCACCTACGAAGGCACAGATGAACACCAATATCTCATCTGTTCCTGGGATATACATCACATTCAAGTAACTTGCAAAATGAATATTACCCGAGACGTATGCCAATATACCCAGTGCTGTGCCTATTATCGCCGAGTTTCCGGCACACATACCGTCCATACCATCGTTGAGGTTTGCGCCGTTGGACACCGCACATATTACTATAGTAGTAACCACAACGAAGAGAATCCAACCGCAAGCACGCTTTGCCTTGCCGTTTGGTAGGAACGAGAAGAACTCGTAGTAGTCAAGGTTATTGTTCTTAAAGAAAGGGACAGTAGTGACTGTTGACTTACGAGCTTCACTCTTGTGATACACAACCTCCTTCTCACCAATCTCGCGTGTTACATTTTCTCGCACAACAGCCTGAGGACTAAGCCACAAGGTCAATCCCACAATACAACCGAATGTCAACTGTCCGAGCATCTTATAACGAGGAGACAATCCATCCTTGTTGCCACTCAACTTTATCTTGTCATCGAGGAAACCGAGAAGACCGAAGAATGCTATTGTTGCAACGAGAAGGATGACATATACATTAGTCAACTTGCCAAGCAACAATGCAGGAACAATAACTGCTGCCAGAATCACAATACCTCCCATTGAAGGCACACCCTTCTTCTGCACTCCGTATGGGTCTATTGAAGCATCGCGTGCTCCCTCTATGCGCTTCTTTCTGCGCATATACTTTATAAAGTATTCTCCAAACCACATTGAGATGACAAGAGAAACGATGAGTGCCATCAAAGCACGGAACGATACGAACTCAAACATTCCAAAGCCTGGGATGTCGTATTCCTTTAAATATTGTGATAAATGGTATAACACGGTTAAATGAGAGTTATGAGTTGTGATATATGAGTTTTGCTGAGAGATTTGGCTCTGCTAAAATTAGCAGAGAACGGGGGGATTAGAAGCAGGCGCGAACTTCTTCTTTGTCGTCGAAGTGGTGCTTAACACCCTTAACTATCTGATAGTCTTCGTGTCCCTTACCTGCGATGAGGATAACATCACCAGGCTGAGCAAGCATACAAGCAGTCTTAATGGCTTGACGACGATCCACAATAGTAATCACGTTTGTCTTCTGTTCTGGTGTGAGACCAGCCTCCATATCCTTGAGGATGTCTTCCGGTTCTTCGTTACGAGGATTATCGCTTGTGAGGATGACCTTATCGCTCTGGCGAGCAGCTTCTTGAGCCATGAGAGGACGCTTGCCCTTGTCACGGTTACCACCGCATCCGCACACGGTGATTATCTTGCCTTCCTTACCTTCCATCACGCCATGAATAGCGTTGAGTACATTCTCAAGAGCATCAGGAGTATGAGCATAGTCAACAATAGCTGTATAACCCGAAGGTGAACGAAGAGCTTCAAAACGACCATTGACAGGTTTCATGGCACTCAACGCAATAAGTACATCCATTGGGTCCTTGCCGAGCATTACCGCTGCACCATATACAGCAAGCAAATTGCTCACATTGAACTTACCAATGAACTGAACACCCACTTCCTTGCCATTGATTTCAAGGTACATACCCTCGAAGTGGCACTCAATAATCTTCGCCTTATAGTCGGCTGGACTCTGCACACTATAGGTCTTGACAGTTGCCTTAGTGTTCTGAGTCATAACCAAACCATTTTTGTCATCAATGTTTGTGATGGCAAAAGCACCGGCAGGAAGCTGGTCAAAGAACTGCTTCTTTGCTTTGATATAGTTATCGAATGTCTTATGATAGTCAAGATGGTCGCGTGTGATGTTAGTAAACATACCACCCACGAAACGAAGTCCACCGATACGGTTCTGTACTACGCTGTGTGAACTTACCTCCATAAACACGTACTCACATCCAGCATCAACCATCTTAGCCAAGAGACTGTTGAGAGTGATAGGGTCAGGAGTAGTGTGTTCTGTTGGAACAGCTTCACCATCAATGTAATTGCAAACAGTTGACAACAGACCTGTCTTATGGCCCATTGCACGGAACATATTATAAAGAACAGTTGCGATGGTAGTCTTGCCATTTGTTCCTGTCACACCAACAAGTTTCAGTTTGCTTGTTGGATTGCCATAGAAGTTTGTTGCAACCTGACCCACATTCTGTTCTGTGTTTGCCAAACGAACGTATGTAACGCCCTCTGCAAGTTCAGCAGGCATATCCTCACAAAGCACAACCTTTGCACCAAGTTCAATAGCCTTGCCAATATATGCGTGTCCATCGGCAGCAGTTCCCTTGACAGCAACAAACATATTACCGTCCTCAACTTGGCGAGAGTCTATCTTCACGCCATTAACGTCAACGTCTGATGCACCTTTCTGTTCAAGGACATCGAGACCTTTCAACAAATCTTGCAGTTTCATTATATCTTTATTATTTTAATTCTAAGTAAACGACTTTTCCTCTTATTGCATTTGTTCCAGGCGTGAGAGTCTGGCTCACGACCCTTCCACGACCTTTGAGTCGTACCGAGATGCCTCGACTTTCCATCTCATATACAGCATCACGAGCACCCATACCCTTAACATCAGGTACAGAAGTAGATGTGAAATACTGGCGACGGAAACTAACATTCTTGCCAACAATGCTCGCAGATGCGTACTTATGTTTTACATCACCAATCATTGGAATGCCAAGTTCCTTGAGCACCACTTTGGCAGCATCGACTTCACCTGTCTTCACTTCTGGCACAAAAACAGAGTTAGAGTCTGCTGCATTTATCAAGTCTGTGGTAAGACTCTTAGAGTAAACACGTTGAGATATCTTCGAGAACACAGGACCAGCCTGTCCACCACCACTCGAAACATAGTAAGAGTGGCGAATGGCAACGATACATGTGTATTTAGGTTCGTCCGAAGGGAAGTATCCACAGAAACTGACAAGGTGTTCGCTCTTACCGCCACGATAGCCCGAACCATTTGAGACCTGAGCAGTCCCTGTCTTACCCGACACATCAAAGTATTTGTTACCAGCCTTCTTTCCAAGTCCCTCCTTGTCGCATACTACACGACGAAGAATTGTACGTATATCGTTGAGTGTGGTAGGCTTACAGATTTGTTCTCTGATCACCTTAACTGGATATTCCTCAACCAACTCACCATTACGAGCCACGCCCTTAACAAATCGAGGCTGAACCATCACGCCATCGTTGGCAATAGCATTATAGAATGCACATGTTGATATAGGAGGAATCTGTGTTTCATAACCGATTGACATCCATGCCAACGCAGTAGCAGACCAGTTTGTTGAGTTCTTGAAGCCTCCCGCCTTATCACGTTTTGGCATACGAATCACAGGGTCTGCAGCACCAGCAAACGGAAGTTCGAGTGGAGCGCCTATACCAATGCGTTTAAGTCCCTCAACAAACTTCTCAGGTTGATTGTGGTAATGGTCATCAATGAGCCTACTAACACCAATGTTTGATGAATACATCAACACATGTGGAACGTCGATGACATGATAACCACCACGATTCCAGTTGTGGTCCTTCATCAAAGCACCATGCATAGGAACTACACCACAACCAGTATCAACATGGTCGCCCACCTTAATCACACCGTCATCAAGGCCCACCATGATAGAAGCAGTCTTGAATGTCGAACCTGGTTCCATCAACGAAGAAAGAGCATAGTTTCTTGATTCGTAATAGTTTCCATCATCGTATCGCTCAAGGTTCACGATTGCTTTGACATCACCAGTCTTCACTTCCATCAACACGACAACACCCATTGTTGCGTCCAGTTCGTGCAGTTTCTCTCGAAGAGCACTCTCACAGATATCCTGCATACTGACATCAATAGTCGAGATAATGTCTAAGCCATCCTCTGGTTCCTGGTCGATGATGTTCAGGTACTTGTTGAACACCTTCTTATGATGCACCTTACCAGGCTTGCCACGAAGAATAGAGTCGTATGCCAACTCAAGTCCTGAACGAGCAGAATCCTTTGCTCCGTAAAGGTCGCCAAGAGTACGCTTTGCAAGTGTGCCGAATGGCTTGTTTCTATTGTTACGCTCCTCTACCACAAGACCACTAACATTTCGATTCCTCATCTTAAGTATTGGTAGACTGATAATCTCATTGTACTGTATGTAGTTGAGAACCTGTCGTGGGCACAATTCCCAATAACGACTTCCCTTCTTGAGTCCTTTCAATAGGTGTTCTTTGTATTCACGAACGGTGAGGATTGGACATGAAGCATAAAGACCTTCACTGATTGAGTCCACTTTTGCATACCACAGACTGTCCTTCTTCGCTTTAGTCAAAGAATCTTTGTCTGCTCCTCCCGATAAGAAATCCACATACACACGGTAGTTTGGCAGACTACTTGCCATAATCTGCTTGCCATCTGCCGAGAGGATGTTGCCACGAGTTGCCTTCAACTCGAGTGTGTCGGATACGCTCACACGTCCCACTTCCAACCACTTTTCACGCTGTGGAAACATTGTGCAGAACATGTTGTAGGCAATCCAGCCACAAAATGCTAAAGCCAAGATGACCACAATCGTAAAACGACCTGATATGTATTTTTTGTCGAATTTCATTAATCTTACTTGTTTTTCTAATTAATAGAATCTTTCTTGATGAGGAATGGAGGAACGAGTGGAGTCTCCAACACACTATCCTTGCTCTGTCTCAAGCGGCGTTCCACATTCGATTGTCGCGAGATGTTCAGCAATTCACTTGACTGAGTCATGACATTGTACTTCACTTCCTGCAACCTATTGCGAAGACTATCGATGATGATTGAGTCCTGCTGACTTGAATATCGGTTGCCAGTGTAAGCCAAAGCCATTGCGACACAGAAGATGATGAACATCACCTGATTCAAGATGAAACGGCTCTGAAGGATATCACCTCCAAGTATGGCACGCAAGGAGAATTCGCCCATGTCGTCCTCATCATCCTCTTCTGCATACTTCTTCAGCACTTCAATCGCCTCGCGCTTCTCGTCCTGCTCCTTCGTCTCTTCCGCCTGAACCTGTTCGTTAACCTCAGGTTCTACTTCCGGGGCTTCGGTATTTTGTATGATATCGTTTTCTTCCATGACTTAAATCTTTTCTGCGATTCGTAATTTTGCACTTCTCGAACGAGGGTTTCTTTCCTGTTCTTCCTGGCTTGGAACTATCACTTTATTATTAATAAGGTGGAAAGGTGTGTTCACACGACCGAAGAAGTCCTTGTCTTCTCGCCCTTCCACATTGCCAGTCTTCATGAGGTTCTTCACTATACGATCCTCAAGTGAATGGTAAGTGATGACAACCAATCTACCACCCGGGCGGAGCAGTTCCGTTGCACTCCTGAGCATCTCCTTGAGTGCATCCATCTCGTGGTTGACCTCTATGCGGAGAGCTTGAAACACCTTTGCGAGTTCCTTCTTCTCACGGTCTCTCCCAAAGAGCGGTTTGATGATTTCGAGGAAGTCCCCGATTGTCTCCACCTTCTTTGTCTTTCGAGCACTGACAAGCAAGGAAGCAATCTTTCGAGCATTCTTGAGTTCGCCGTAGAGATAGAAGATGTCTGCAAGCGACTTCTCGTCATATTCATTAACAACATCAGCTGCCGTCTTGCCCGCTCGCTGATTCATGCGCATGTCAAGTTTTCCTTCAAAGCGGAAAGAGAACCCTCGTTCCGAATCATCGAAGTGGTGCGAACTGACACCGAGGTCTGCAAGCAATCCGTCGATTTCCTCCACCCCATGAAAACGCATGAAGTTCTTCAAGTAGCGGAAATTGGATCGTACGAATGTGAACTTGCCATCCACCGCACTCTGCTCAGCAGATATACCCGTCTCTGGATTCTCCAGATAGATATTCTTCTCTGCATCTGCATCTTGATCGAAGCTATACAAATGGCCATTCGAATCAAGACGTGCGAGTATCTCACGACTATGACCTCCACCGCCAAAGGTGACATCTACGTAATTTCCACCTTCACCGATATTAAGTCCGTCAACACTCTCCTTGAGCAGCACCGGCACATGATATGTTATTATTTCTTCCATTCAATTCGTCTCATTAATGTTATTATCCAAAAATACTTTCCATCTCTTCCCCAAGAGTATCATCATCACTAAGATGGTCATCGAGATTCTCCTTACTCCAAATCTCAATTCTGTCGTCAACAGCAAGGAATCGAACGTCAGAGCCAATTCCCGCATACAACAACTTTGGCTTTGATATCAGCAAGCGACCGTTACTGTCAAGTTCTATTGGTTCTGCATCAGCCGCAAACTTACGCAACATGTCCTGATGATCACGCTTCCACGGATTGAGTTGTGACTTAAGTCCGTCGAGCATTTCGTTCCAAACCGATTCGGGATAAAGCACAAGACACTTCTGGAAGATGTCCTTACGCAACACGAGTTTCAACTCGCCCTCTGCGTTCAGAACCTTCCTCAATGCTGCAGGAAGAAACACTCTTCCCTTGGCATCGGTCTTTGCTGAATAATCACCTATGAATCGCATCGTTTTGTTTGTTATTTGTTGTTGTTTTGTTGTTTGAATTTATGTTATGCGTACATTACCGCAATAAAATTTTTGCAAAAGTAAGAAAATTCCCCACATTTACCCACTTTTTAAGGAAAAATTTTAAAAAAATATTTAATCAAATGGTTTTAAACATCTTATTTTGTTGTTTTCAAGCACTTTTAAGTCATTTTCATTTGGTGGGGGACATTTTCACATTTCCTGTGCTTTTGAATTTTTCGTGCTTAAGATTTGTCCATGTCAGAAAGTTTTATGATATTTGCAGAAGAAATAAAAACATTCAACGCATCAAACAACCTAACGCACACCAGCAGATGAAAAGAATCACACTCCTGATAGCAGCACTTTTGTTCCTCATACCGACGGACATTGATGCCCAGATAAAACTTGGTGCCAAGTTTGGTTGGAACATCAACAAGGCACGTCTGGACCAAACACTCTTTGCCTCAACTAACCGGCAAGGTTTCCTGTTCGGTCCTATGATTGACTGCAAAATACCGTTTCTCGGATTGGGATGCGATGCCGCACTACAGTATGATTACCGAAAAGTTCAGCTTGATGCACCAGAAGAGAGCGACAACAAGAGTGGTGTTTCCAAGTTGCACACCATCGAAATACCTTTCAACGTGAAATGGACCATAGGTAATGACAAGTTCTTTAGCGTGTTCGCTGCCACAGGACCTCAGTTCGGCTGGAACATCGGAGGCAGAAGTTTTAAGAGGATTCTCGACAGAGACCAGTACAGAATGAAGAACGCCATCTACAGTTGGAACATTGGTGTGGGATGCACTCTCTTATCGAACGTGCGCGTTGGATACACCTACAATATCGGAATCAGCGAGAATGCTGAGATATTGTACTTGAACGATTTTGACAATATTGTCCACTCAAAACTTCGCAACAACACTCATCAATTCTATCTCGTTTATTTTTATTAGTTCATAATGCTGTACGCAGACGTCATACTCCCCTTACCTCTTAACGACACCTACACCTATGCCATCCCTTCAGATATGGAGGGAAGTGTGCAACGTGGCTGTCGAGTAGTGGTACAGTTTGGTGCAAAGAAGGTTTATACTGCTATTGTCACTAAGGTTCACGACCAGCGACCAACATTCGACACAATAAAGGAGATACAGGAAGCTCTCGAGTCGTACCCTATCGTTAATGAGAACCAGTTGACATTTTGGAACTGGATTTCATCATATTACATGTGTCCGATTGGTGATGTATATAAGGCAGCTCTGCCTGGAGGACTCAAGCCAAAGGACCAGAACGCTCTGAAAGAGAAGAACAAGAACCGCAGACTAAAACTCGACTACGAAGAATGGAAAGCTGAGGAAGATGATGTCCTTCAGCATCTTAGTCCTGCACAATCAAAGGCATTTGAGGAAATAAATCTGTCATTTGAGAAGTACAACACTACCCTTCTTCACGGAGTGACATCGAGTGGCAAGACTGAGATTTACATCCAACTTATAAAGAAATATTTGCGTGAATGCAAACAAGTGCTTTACCTTCTGCCAGAGATAGCACTCACTACCCAGATAACCGAACGACTGGAACGTGTGTTCGGCGACTCGATGTGTGTGTATCATTCAAAATATACAGACGCTCAACGTGTTGCAGTTTACCAGAAACAACTTTCTGGCGACCCATACCAGTTGGTTCTTGGTGTGCGTTCGTCCGTGTTCCTTCCTTTCCAGGAACTCGGACTTGTGATAGTAGATGAGGAGCATGAACAATCATACAAACAGCAAGAACCAGCCCCACGATATCATGCACGAGATGCGGCACTTGTACTCGCTCGCCAGTTTGGAGCAAAGACATTGTTAGGTACTGCCACTCCATCCTTTGAATCATACCATGCAGCGCACAAGGAACGATTTGGTTACGTTCAACTGACAGAACGATACAAAGGACTTCAATTACCTGACATACACATTGTTGACATCAAGGAACTTCGTCGTAAGAAAATCATGCAAGGTGCCTTTTCTCCAGAACTTATCGACGAGATGAGAGGTGCACTTTCACGCAACGAACAGATCATACTTTTCCAGAACAGAAGAGGTTTTTCACACTTCATAGAATGTAAACAATGCGGATGGGTTCCACGCTGCGCTCATTGTGATGTGAGCCTGACATACCACAAGAAGACCAACCAACTCACTTGCCACTACTGCGGATATACCTACAGGCTGCCAGATGTGTGTCCTGCTTGTGAGGAAAAACACTTCATAAACAAGGGTATAGGAACGGAGAAGATTGAGGACCAGATTCGTGAACTCTTCCCCGATGCCAATGTGCTTCGCATGGACCTCGACACCACTCGTGCTCGCGACTCTTATGAAAAGATTATCAATGAGTTCGCAGAACACAGAGCAGATATCCTTGTAGGTACTCAGATGGTCACAAAAGGACTGGATTTCGACAGCGTGAGTGTGGTCGGAATTCTTGATGCCGACACCATGCTCAACCAACCAGATTTCCGTGCTTATGAACGAACATTCCAGACCCTTTCGCAAGTGGCAGGTCGTGCTGGCCGCAAGAATCATGCAGGCAAAGTGATACTTCAGACTCGAAGTGCCGACTCTACCCTCATACAACAGGTCATGAACAACGACTACTGGGCTATGTTCTACGAGCAGATGTTACAGCGACGGGCATTCAACTATCCACCATTCCATCGTCTCATCTACATATACCTGAAGCATCGCGACGCTTTGTTGCTCGACAATCTTGCGAAGGAAATGGCAGAAAAACTTCGCCGAGTGTTCGGCAATCGCATCTTAGGTCCCGACACTCCGCCTGTCAGCCGAGTGCAAAGTCTCTTTATCAGGAAGATAATGATAAAGGTTGAACATTCCGCTGCACCTAATAAGGTGCGAAGTGCAATTCTTGATGTTCAACGACAGATATTGGAACAACCAATTGCCAATTCGCTCAACATTTATTATGATGTGGACCCTTTGTAGTGATATATTCAACAAAAGTCTTGGTCATTTATTTTAAAAGGTGTAAATTTGCAGCAAGTTTCGAGCACTTTGCCCTGACTTCGCTGTAAATTGTCATGCAGATCTCGTTTTTCTGTAGCGTAGAACAGGCTTTGTGCTTTCATATTAATTTATTCAAAACAACAAATGAAAGTACTCAAGTTTGGCGGAACATCCGTAGGTTCCGTAGAAAGTATTCTTAATCTCAAAAAGATTGTAGAGGCATGTGATGAGCCAGTGATTGTAGTCGTTTCAGCTCTCGGTGGCATTACCGACAAGTTGATTAACACTTCAAAGCTCGCAGTAAGTGGTGACCCAACCTATATCGATTCATACAACGAAATGGTCACCCGCCATCACGATATGATTGAGGCAATCATTCCTGACGCTGAGAAGAAGGCAAATCTTCTCACTATTGTTGACGGTTTGCTCAACGACCTCAAGAGCATCTATCAGGGTGTTTACCTTATTCACGATTTAAGCACAAAGACAAGTAACGCCATTGTAAGTTATGGTGAACGCATATCTTCAAACATTGTTGCCACCCTCATCAACGATGCGAAGTGGTACAATTCGCTTGACTTCATCAAGACAAAGAACAAGCATAACAAGAACCTCTATTCCAACTCCATATCAAACCCTCTCATTCAGGAGGCATTCAAGGACTTCGTTGAAGGCAAGGCAGAACATAAGGTTTGTCTTGCTGGTGGTTTCATCTCGACAGATGCATACACAGGCGAAGTGACAAACCTCGGTCGTGGCGGTTCGGACTACACAGCTGCCATCTTGGCTGCGGCTCTCGATGCTCATGTGTTGGAGATTTGGACTGATGTAAGCGGATTCATGACTGCCGACCCTCGTGTCATCAACAACGCTTACCCTATCGACCAGCTCTCGTATGTCGAGGCAACAGAGCTCTGTAACTTCGGTGCTAAGGTGGTTTATCCACCAACAATCTACCCTGTTTGTATCAAGAACATCCCTATCCTCATCAAGAACACTTTCCGTCCTGAGGACAAGGGTACCATCATAACAGAGAAGACTTCCGACTCTGGTCGTGCCATTAAGGGTATATCATCTATCAACAACACAAGTCTCATCACCGTATCTGGTCTCTCGATGGTAGGTGTTATTGGTGTTAACCAACGCATCTTCTCCGCTCTTGCAGCTAATGGCATCAGCGTGTTCATGGTGAGTCAGGCATCTTCCGAGAACTCCACTTCTATCGGTGTGCGCAACGAAGATGCGGATGCAGCGTGCGAAGTGCTCAACAATGAGTTCATGAAGGAGATTGAGATGGGTGCTATGTACAAGATGAATCTTGAGCGCGACCTCGCAACTGTTGCCATCGTAGGTGAGAACATGAAGCACACTCCTGGTATTGCTGGTAAACTCTTCGGCACACTCGGTCGCAATGGTATCAGCGTGATTGCTTGTGCTCAGGGTGCTTCAGAGACAAACATCTCGTTTGTCGTTGAAAGCAAATCGCTCCGTAAGTCACTCAATGTCATTCACGACTCCTTTTTTCTAAGCGAGTATCAGGTGCTTAATGTGTTTCTCTGCGGAGTAGGAACAGTGGGAGGTAACCTCCTCGGACAGATTGCATCACAGCAGCAGAAACTTATGCAGGAGCGCAACCTCAAGATAAATGTGGTTGGTGTTGCTTCGGGACATAACGCAATCTTCAATCGTGATGGCATCGACCTCGCCGACTTCAATATCGACGATTTCCGTGCTAAACTCAAGCAGGCAGAACCTTCTAACCTCGAACGCCTGAAGAATGAGGTTATTGGTATGAACATCTTCAATCCTGTATTTGTGGATTGTACAGCAAGTTCCGATGTTCCTTCACTCTACTACGACTTCTTGAACAACAACATCTCCGTTGTTGCAGCCAATAAGGTTGCTGCATCAGGCGACTATGACAACTACGCACTTCTCAAGGAGACTGCTCGTAAGCGTGGTGTTAAGTACCTCTTCGAGACAAACGTGGGCGCAGGTCTTCCTATTATCAACACTATCAACGACCTCTGCAACTCAGGTGATAAAATTCTGAAGATTGAGGCAGTCCTCTCAGGTACACTCAACTATATCTTCAACACAATATCTGCACAGATACCATTCTCTGAGACTGTTCGCCTCGCTAAAGAGGAAGGTTATGCAGAACCAGACCCTCGTATCGACCTTTCCGGTAAGGATGTAATCCGCAAGTTGGTTATCCTTTCACGCGAAGCTGGATACAAACTCTCACAGGAAGATGTGGAAAAGACACTCTTCATCCCTCAGTCATTCTTCGATGGTACACTCGAGGAATTCTGGAAGAACCTACCTACTCTCGATGCACAGTTCGAGGAAGAACGTGAAGGAGTAGAGGCTGCACACCAGCATTGGCGCTTTGTTGCAAAACTTGAAAACGGCAAGGGTTCTGTCAGTCTTGAGAAGGTTGACATCCACCACCCATTCTACGACCTTGAGGGTTCAAACAACATTATCCTCCTCACTACTGAGCGTTACAACCAGTACCCAATGCTCATTCAGGGCTATGGTGCGGGCGCATCAGTTACTGCTGCCGGTGTATTTGCCGACATCATGAGTATCGCAAACATTTAAGATGAAACACATTGTTATTTTAGGAGACGGAATGGCGGACTGGCCAGTCGAATCACTCGGCAACAAGACGCTGCTCCAACATGCTAACACTCCGTACATGGATATGTTAGCCAAACACGGCAAAACGGGAATGCTCAAGACGGTCCAGGACGGTTTCCACCCTGGTTCGGAAGTGGCAAACTCAAGTATCTTAGGATACGACCAGAACGAAGTATATGAAGGACGTGGTCCACTCGAAGCCGCTTCAATAGGTGTGGAACTTGCACCTGAGGACATGGCTATCCGTTGCAATATCATTTGCATCGAAGGTGACCACATCAAGAACCATTCGTGCGGACGACTCGAAACGGAAGAAGGTGACATCCTCATCAAGTATCTTCAGGAAGAACTTGGAAACGAGCGCATACACTTCTATACAGGAGTGCAGTATCGACACCTCCTCGTGATAAAGGGAGGAAGCAAGCACCTCAAGTGTACACCTCCACACGATGTGCCTCTCAAGCCTTGGAAACCTCTGCTCGTGCAACCTGACCTTGAGGCTGAAGCAAAGTCTGCGGTGAAGTCAGAACTCTCTGCCACAGAAACAGCAAACCTCATTAACGAACTCATCGTGAAAAGCCAGGAGTTGCTCGCAAAACATCCGTTCAACGCACAACGCATAGCAGAAGGTAAGGACCCAGCCAACAGCATCTGGCCCTGGGCTGGAGGATACAGACCTCACATGGTTCCACTCACAACAACCTTCCCACAGATAAAGAAAGGTTCAGTGATTACAGCCGTTGACCTCATTCGCGGCATTGGTTCGTTGGCAGGTCTCCGCTGCATCGACGTTGAAGGTGCTACAGGTCTGTACGACACCAACTACGAAGGTAAGGCAAAAGCTGCTATCGAAGCACTGAAGAATGATGATTTCGTTTACCTCCATGTCGAGGCTTCTGATGAAGCAGGACATGATGGCGACCTCGAACTCAAACTTCAAACCATCGAGAACCTCGACAAGCGTGCCATCGGTCCTATCTTCGAAGAGGTAAAGAACTGGGGAGTGCCTGGCACACCTACAGCCGACCTTGAGCCAGTAGCTATCGCGGTTCTTCCAGACCACCCTACTCCTGTGGCTCATCGCACACATACAAACGAACCTATTCCTTTCCTCATCTATGCACCAGGCATCGAGGCAGATTCGGTCGAAGTATTCGACGAGTTCAGTTGTAAGAACGGTTCTTACGGACTACTCGAAAAGGATGGTTTCATCAAAGCTTTTATGAACATTTAAAATAGACGTAACTACGTAATTACGAAACTACGTAACAAACCAGCAATAATAACAAGATGAATTACTATAGCACAAATGGCAATGCAGCTATTGCCACACTTGAAAAGGCAGTTGTCAAGGGACTTGCAGAAGATAAAGGTCTCTATATGCCTGAGCGCATCAAACCACTTCCACAGTCATTCTTCGACAACATTGAGAACCTCTCTTTCCAGGAGATAGCATACACCGTAGCAGATGCATTCTTCGGTGAGGATGTAGATGCAGAAAGTCTTAAGGCAATCGTTTACGACACACTTCAGTTCGACTGCCCATGTGTCAAGGTGACAGACAGCATCTATTCGCTCGAACTCTTCCACGGACCAACACTCGCATTCAAGGATGTCGGCGCACGTTTCATGGCTCGTCTTCTTCAGTACTTCTTGAAGAAAGGTGGAGAATACGTGAAGGGCGGTTCTGCTGCATCAAAACCAGGTGTGAACGTACTCGTTGCCACTTCTGGTGACACAGGTTCTGCCGTAGCAAACGGTTTCCTTGGTGTGGATGGCATCCATGTTTATGTCCTTTATCCAAAGGGCAAGGTATCGCCAATTCAGGAATGTCAGTTCACTACTCTTGGCAAGAACATCACAGCAATTGAGGTTGATGGTGTGTTCGATGACTGTCAGGCACTCGTTAAGTCGGCATTCATGGACGAAGAACTCAATGCACACATGAAACTCACTTCTGCCAACTCTATCAACGTGGCACGTTTCCTCCCACAGGCATTCTACTACTTCTATGCTTACGCACAGATGAAGAAGAACCTCTCCCCAGCCCTCTCCCAAGGAGAGGGAGACCATCCGGACGGCATCATCCCTCCTTCGGAGGGACAAGAGGGAGGTCTTGTAGTTTGCGTTCCATCTGGCAACTTCGGAAATATCTGTTCTGCTCTCTTCGGCAAGCGCATGGGACTTCCTATCAAGCGTTTCATTGCAGCAAACAATGCTAACGACATCTTCTTCAACTACCTCAACACAGGTAAGTACGAACCAAAGCCATCAGTACAGACTATTGCAAACGCTATGGATGTGGGCGATCCTTCAAACTTCGCTCGTATCTACGACCTCTACCAGAAGGACCACTCTGCCATCTGTGCAGACATCGCTGGTGCTACATACACTAACGACCAGATTGCAGAGGCAATGAAGGATTGCAAGGCTGAGACTGGTTATGTTTGTGATCCACATGGTGCTTGTGGTTATCAGGCATTGAAGGAAGGTCTTCAGGCTGGTGAGGTAGGTGTATTCCTCGAAACAGCACACCCTGCTAAGTTCAAGGACACCGTTGACAGCATTCTCAACTCCGACATCGACATTCCTGCTAAGCTCAAAGCATTTATGCAGGGAACAAAGCAGTCTATTCCAATGAGCAAGGACTTCGCCTCATTCAAGGCGTACCTCCTTTCTGAATAATATAATATGGCTAAAGCAAGCAAATCTCAAAAGACGGCGCGTCGCAACCTTATGCTATACAAGTTTGCGCTTGTCCTCATATCAACTCTTATCATCGTGTGGCTTATGCCACGCGATGCTACTCCTTCGTACACATATGAGGTGGGAAAACCTTGGCGATACGGTCTGCTGATTGCAGATTTCCGTTTCCCAATATACAAGAGTGATGCCGAGATTAAGCACGAGCAGGATAGTGTGCTTCGCACTTTCGAACCGTACTACAACCTGGACACACGCATTCGTGGCAAGATGGTAAACCGTCTTGTGACACTGAACAAGCTGGAGAGTGACAAAAACAGCTCAACCAGCTACACCTCACATATCAGTGCTCTGCTCGACTCCGTGTATAGTGCAGGTGTGGTTTCTGTCGAAGAGTACAACAAACTCAAAGGGAACAAATCCAAAGGCATCCGCATTGTGAACAACACAAGTGCGGTGTCACGCCCTATTTCAAGACTCTTCTCTACAAAGTCTGCGTATGAATACATTATGTCAAAGGACTCGACAAAGTATTCGCGCATCATCATGCAGAACTACAATATCAATGAGTTGCTTGCTCCAAACCTTATATACGACAACAACAAAACAGAATCTGCCCGCAACGAGATACTGACAACCAGCACCACAGGTGCATACGGTTTCGTGCAGAAAGGTCAGCAGATTATAGATAGAGGTGAACTCGTGACAAAGGAACAGTACAATATCCTGCAGTCACTTGAGCGCGAATTGGCAAAGGGTAAATCGGAAGACACGCGTATGACATACTCCCTTGTAGGACAATCCATCTTCGTGCTTGCCATCATGCTCGTGCTGATAAGTTACCTCACCCTCTTCCGTTCGGACTACTTTGACAAGTACAACACAAGCATTCTGCCTTATGGCCTTGTGGTGCTATTCTGTTCGGTAGCCTTCCTCATGGTGAAGCATCAGTTCCTCAACGTGTTCATGTTGCCAGTCTGTATGGTACCTATCGTGATACGCATCTTCATGGATTCGCGTACTGCTTTCATGTTCCACACAGCAATGATACTTATCATATCCCTGACACTCCGTTCGCCTTACGAATTTGTGATGCTGCAGTTACTCACGGGTATGATAGCAATTCAGACACTACGCGAACTCTCACAGCGCTCACAGATTATCAACACAGCTGTTCTCCTCACTATTTTCTACGTTATATTCTATTCCTCATACGAACTTATCGTGGAGAACACATTCGAGAGGGCAGACCGAAGCATGTACCTATTCTTTATAGTAAATGGTGTACTCCTCGTGTTCACATATCCTTTGTTGTGGCTGTTTGAGAAGATGTTCGGGTTTGTCAGCGATGTGACACTTGTCGAACTCTCCAACATCAACCATCCACTCCTTCAGCGCATGTCGGAGATTGCCCCTGGTACATTCCAGCACTCTCTGCAGGTGTCAAACCTTTGTGCTGAAGTAGCCAAGAAGATTGATGCTCGTTCTCAGCTCGTTCGTACCGCAGCCCTCTATCATGACATAGGAAAACTCGACAGACCTGTGTTCTTCACAGAGAACCAGAAAGGTTATTCGCCTCACAAGCATCTTACATCACTGAAGTCGGCTGAGGTGATTATTGCACACATCAGCAAAGGACTTGAACTTGCAGACCACCATGACCTACCAGAACTAATCAAGCGATTCATCAGGTCGCATCATGGAAAGGGAATGGCAAAATACTTCTACATTACTTATAAGAATGAGCATCCTGATGAGGTAGTTGACGAATCACTCTTCAGTTATCCAGGTCCAAACCCTTCCACAAAAGAGGAGGCTATTCTTATGATGGCAGATGCTGTTGAAGCAGCTTCAAGATCACTTACAGAATATACAGAAGAAAGTATCTCGCAACTTGTAGAACGAATCGTTGACTCACAGGTCAAGGATGGTTACTTCGCAGAGTGCGACATCACTTTCAGGGATATCGCTATTGCAAAAGATGTTTTCAAGGAGAAATTAATGATTGTTTATCACACTCGCATTAGCTATCCGGAACTCAATAAGGAAAATGAAAAATAATATATGGAAACCCTTTGCAATCACCTTGCTTACCATCGTGATTCTTTTGGGTATGTTCTATTTGCCACGAATACAAGTTGGCGAAACCATTCTTCGTCGTGTCAACATACTTTCGGAAGTGCAAAGACGTGACAGCAATGGAGACATCATTGCCGAGACTCTTGCTGATGAATCAGAAGGTATTATTGAACAAAGATTTGACAGTACAGCTACGGCTGTGAAAGCAAAGGCATACGTTGATAGTATTCCTGAGGGTATGATACCAATTGAAGACTTCTCTATCTCAGGCACACCTATCATGGACCGTTTCTATTCAGCACTTCATCAGGCAAAGGAACGTCCAGTTCGTATTGCATACTACGGCGATTCATACATCGAAGGCGATATCATCACAGAGTCGCTCCGCGAATTCTTCCAACAGGAATACGGAGGATGCGGTGTTGGTTTTGTCGATATTCAAAGCATCACATCTGGATTCCGCCAGACTGTGGTTGCAAACGCAAAAGGTTGGGAGGATCACAACGCCAATGATGTTGGCAAACCATTCAACAACTCCTATCAAGGTATCAACGGTAGGTACTTCATCGGAACAAATGGTTCAATGGAGTTGAGAGGACAGAAACGCAAGTATGCTGCCCATCTCGACACTGCAAAGGTGGCAACAATATATTTCACTGCAGGACCAGGACTTGCCATATCTGCAAGTGTTAATGGTGAACAATTCCACGACATCTATCACGACGGCAACGAACCTGATGTAGAAGAAGATGTGCGTTTAGTAACAGACATGCACATCAACACCTACTACAACGAGGACTCAACTATCGTGACATACGACACAACCTTCACTACTCGTGAGGTTCGCACCATCGTTGGTCATCAGGAACAAGGCAGCATAAACCATAAGTCCGTTAGGGGCAATATAGGTTCTTTCCGTATGTCAGTCTCGAATGGCGCATCGTCTCGTTTCTATGGAGTAGCACTTGATGGCACAAAGGGCATCACACTCGACAATTTCTCTATGCGTGGCTCTAACGGATGCTTCATTCAGGACATTCCACTTAAGACACTCAAGTCATTCAATCACATTCGCCCTTACGACCTTATCGTAGTTCACTTCGGACTCAACACTGCCAATCGCAAGCAGAAAGACTACTCTAACTACATAAGCAAGATGTCAAAGAGCATCAATAATCTCAAGGAGGCATTCCCTGATGCAGCCATACTTGTCATCTCGGTTGGCGACCGTGAGGAGAAGAATGCAGACGGAGAGATGCACACTATGCGAGGTGTTCGCGAACTCGTATCGTTCCAGCGTAAGATGGCAGCAAACACTCATGTTGCATTCTGGAACCTATACGAGGCAATGGGTGGTGATGGCTCTATACGCGATATGGTTGAAAAGAAACAGGCAAACCTCGACTACACCCACATCAACTTTGCGGGTGGTAAGCGTATTGCCAAGATTCTGTTTGATGTGCTGCAGAATGGTAAGACAAACTATGATGGTAGAAAAGAATAACTCTGATGACGAATAAAGAAAAGAAAACATATAGCACTAATCGTTTGCAACGCATACTCTGCGTGGCAGCATTTGTTGTGCTTCATGCGTTATTCTCATCGGTGCTATCACCATTGTTAGCCCAACATCTGTGGACTCCGTTCCCTTCTTCCTTCAAGAATGTTCACGAGAACGAACTTATCGAACCAAGAGGACTGTCACCTGTATTCGAGAAACTGCACGCGAAGCAGCATGTCAAGGTGATGCAGATTGGAGATTCGCACACACGAGGCAACTACTACCCTCGTGCTGTGGAAGCAAAGCTTAAAAACTACTTCCCAACACTATCGTTTGCATACCACGGAATAAATGGTGCTTGGGCACGAAGATTCTGCGATGCCGACATGATACAACGCGTGGCGAATGAGAAACCAGACTTGGTTATTATCTCGTTTGGTACGAACGAAGCTCACGGCAGCAACCTTGAGCAATCTGTTCACCATCAGACTCTCTCAACCCTTACAAGCAGAATAGCAGAGCGCTGTCCAGGTGTCACATTCCTCTTCACCACTCCGCCGGGCTCGTTCATCTCAAAGACCATTGGCAGTTATACCACAGGCAGAGGAAGGCACCGTCGCACTCACTACAACACAACCAAGACGCGCAACGAAAACACAACTAAAGTTGCACAAAGCATAGTGAACTACGGACGCTCTCACAATATCGCCGTATGGGACCTTTACAACATCGCAGGTGGTCCAACACATGCTTGCATCAACTGGCGCGATGCAGGTCTTATGGCAATAGACCAGATTCACTACACCGCTAACGCATACCAACTTCAGGGGAAACTGTTGGCAGAAGCAATATACAAGGCTTATATCGAAACTCCTGCTATTGGTTCACAAACAAGGATGAACCACACTCCTACACCTAAGGAGCAGAAACCTCACATGAGTCTTAAAGGATTTTAATCACAAAAGAAAATGTTTGACATAGATTTCTCAAGAGTATTAACTCTTCTCACATACGACCCTTCATCGCCAATGATTTTCTCATCTGGCACATTCCTTTTCTTATTTTTAGGGTTCAGTCTCATATACTGTCTTTTGCAGAAGACAGACACGTTGCGTATTCTGTTTGTAACGTTCTTCTCATACTATTTCTATTATAAGAGCAGCGGCATCTACTTCTTCCTCCTTGCAGTAGTGACCATATCCGACTATTTCATTGCCCACGGAATACACAAATCGCTTTCGAAGCAAACAGAAGGCAAGAAGAAACATCCTATAGGTGCTATTATCGGAATAACGGCATCCATCATCATCGACCTTTCGCTGCTTGCATACTTCAAATACACCAATTTCTTTGGTTCGTTAGTATTCGCAGACTGGAAGCACCTCGACATATTCCTCCCTGTGGGAGTTAGTTTCTTCACATTCCAGTCGCTTTCATATACTATAGATGTATATAGAGGCACAATCAAACCACTCAACCGACTGCTCGACTATGCTTTCTATGTTAGTTTCTTCCCACAACTTGTAGCAGGACCTATCGTGCGAGCACGTGACTTCATACCGCAGATTCGCCGCCCTCTGACAGTGACAAACATGATGATAGGAAATGGTTTGTTCCTCATCATAGCAGGTCTGTTCAAGAAAGCAATCATCTCGGACTACATATCAGTAAACTTTGTAGAACGAATCTTCGACCAGCCATCACTCTATTCTGGCATAGAGAACCTCCTTGCTGTGTATGGATATACCCTCCAGATATATTGCGACTTCTCTGGCTATTCAGACATGGCGATTGGTATTGCACTCCTGCTTGGCTTTGAGTTCCCTAAGAACTTCGACAATCCATATCGCTCACGCTCTATCACAGAGTTCTGGAGACGCTGGCACATCTCGCTGTCGAGCTGGCTCAAGGACTACCTATATATATCGCTTGGAGGAAATAGACACGGGAAGCTGCGCCAGTACATAAACCTGTTCATCACAATGCTTCTTGGAGGCTTGTGGCATGGTGCTTCGTTCAACTTCATCCTTTGGGGAGCAATACATGGCATATTGTTGGCTATAGACAAGATGTGGCATTCGATATGTCCAAAACTATCTCCGCTAAGTTACATTCCAAAAAAAGGACAAGAAACACAAAAGGTGGGATTCCTGGGTTCTGCTCTTTCCTTCCTCAGCGGTTTCATCACTTTCCACCTCGTTGCAATGTTGTGGGTATTGTTCCGCGCCCCATCGTTCAAGACAGTTCAAGAACTGATAACCCAGATATTTACAGCGTTCCACCCTAATGTACTCGGGCAATGGGTTTCATCGTATTGGGGCGTAGCACTCCTATTGGTTCTTGGTTATGTGCTTCATTTCTTGCCTTCTTCATGGTCAAATCAAACACGAAAGGCAGTAACATATATGCCAATGCCATTGCAGGCACTCGTATTGGTAATAATCATTTGGATAGTTATCCAAATCAAGAGTTCAGACATCCAACCATTCATTTACTTCCAGTTCTAAGAAACCTCCTCCTATCCTCCCCCAAAAGGGGAGGGATGGAATAATAAAAAGATTTTTGGTTGCAAATACATAGACTTTGAAAAAAAAGTCTTATATTTGCAACCAATAGTTTTATTACACATATATAATCTCATAACTTAACCCAAAAACTAATCTTATGGCTTACAAAATTATCGACGTAGAAGGTATTGGACCTGTCTATGCAGAAAAGCTTCAGGCAGCAGGCATCAAGACAACAGAAGAGTATCTTGAGAAGTGTGCAACTCCAGCAGGTCGCAAGGCACTTGCAGAGGAAACAGAGATTTCTCCAAAGCTTATCCTCAAGTGGGCAAACCACTCAGACCTCTTCCGTATCAAGGGCATCGCAAGTCAGTTTGCAGAACTCCTCGAGGCTGCAGGTGTTGACACAGTTAAGGAATTCCGTCATCGTGTAGCAGCAAACCTCCAGCCAAAACTCGTAGAGGTAAACGAAGAGAAGAAGCTCTGCAAGCGTGTACCTGCTGTCAGCGAACTTGAAGCAATGATTGCTCAGGCTAAGGAACTTGAACCTGTGCTTACATACTAAGCAACATTCTCTTTTCCTTATTTTAAAAATAATCCCTCGATGCCGAAGCACCGAGGGATTTTCATTATTGTATGGATTGATTATTACCAAACAAGACGACCTGGATCTACAGAAGCAATACCCTTGCCCTCTGCGTACTTAGGAACAGCGCCGAAGTTTGTTGGCTGACCGTTTTCGTCAAGACCACCCTGTTTCATTACACCACTTGTAGTGATAACATCCTTAGCCTCGTAACGGATTACATTAACGATAGGCATTTCGATTGACTTTTTCATATCTTATCTAAAAATTTTATTCGTTAAACTTTGAATTACTTAAGAGACTTTGGAATTACTTGTTGAAGTACTTCTTACCGTTTACGATAACGAAGCCCTTAGCGTTTGGAGCTACGCGAACACCCTGGAGGTTGTAAGCTGGAGCGATTGTTGTAACTGCCTCAACGTTGTTGATTGCTGTAGCATTCTTAGAAAGGATAGAGATAGACTTAGCGTTTACTTCTACACCTTCTGGACGACCGAACCAAGCACGGAATGGCTTAACGATCATAAAGTTACGTTCTGCATAACCAGCATTCCAGAACTGATCCATAGCGATAGCATACTGATCCATGCCGATATTCTCTTCCTTGAATGTACCATTGAGGATACTGCCTGTGCGTGGAGCTGTTGCAACACTAACATTTTCAGCATTGATTTCGATATCACCATTAGCCCAAGCGATAACAGACTGGCCTGCAGCAACACCATCAGCCTCAATCTTATTAGTTGTTACGTAACCTTCTGTGAGTGTAGAAACATCTATATCTTCTATCTGCGCATTGATGTCAGAAGTGTTATAATCGAATGGGATACAAACTGTAGCATAACGGTAACTCATTGGACGCTTGTAAGAAGCCTTAGCAGCTGTGAGACCTTCACGCTTGAGGTTCCAAGTGCACTTAGAATCGTAATTCTGACCACCCTGTGGGTCACCCTCAATCAATGGGTCAACTACGATGAGGTTATTGATAACGTCGTCAACGAGAACATTGTGTGAACCATTGTACTGACCTTCGTTAGCCTCGATAAGAGTGTTAGGGTTTGGAGTAATGATTTCTGTTGCACCATTAAGACCTGTAACTTCTGTGATGTCAACGATAGCAACATTGTCTGGGTTGAGTACATCATCATCAGAATCACCACCACGAATAGCGATAGCTTCTTCGAGCTTCTGAGAAATCTCACCTTCATTCCAGTCACCACCGAATACTACTTCATTATCTTCTGTAGCATAAACTGTCTGAATTGCGGCCTTCTCTACGATAGTGTAAGTAAATGTTACAAACTGAACCTGAGCAGCACCACTCAACCAACGACCTTGAATATCAACAAGGTGAATTTCACCACCTGTCAAATCTTCAGAAGGACCAAAGAGCTTATCTCCACTAACTGTTACATCGTCCCATCTACCGAGGTCGAAAAATTCGTTTCTAAAAATCAAATTTGGACGAGGCATGTAGTTAGTCTGTGCAGTAACAGCTGTACCGTTACCTTCACCACGACCATAGAATCTTACTGATTCAATCTTGATTGTCTTTGAAGGATCTGCAACTTCCCATGTGAGATATGCGTCCTTATTTGCATCAATCATCCATACAGGTTCCCAGTGTCTGATTAAATGAAATTCTTCCCAACGAACACCTGAAAACTTGAAAGTAACAATACCATCCGAGAGAGTTGGATTGCTTGTACGAACATCCTCAGCAGAGAACTTTGTTGTCTTTGTCTGAGCTGTTGCCACGCCTACCATACACATGAATGCGAGGGCGAGAATTGAGTAAAACTTTTTCATTTTTAATTGAATTTTGTTAGTTAAAACTTATAAAATTTATCTCATTTTTTCTTAACATACATTGGCAAAGATAGGGATTATATATAATATGTACAAGAAAATTTAAGAAAAAAATGCAATTATTAGCGAATTTTCTTCGTTTTATACACAAAATATACAAATTACGAATACGCAGATTGCATATCACAACTTATTAAATTTTATTGGATTTCAACGTCAAACGTTCAAAACATAAAATCATGACACTTTGGTAAGAAGAACTCTTCATACGGTAGGATAACACCTTTTAAATAATAATACCAATCACAAACATGCGGTCAACTTAACTCAAACATGCGGAGGAATGTACCAAATCATGCGGAGGAATGGGCTCAAACATGCAGAGGTTTTGCGGTAAACCACTGCACGTTTGAGAAAATTCACGATTTTTTATCTTGCATCAATAGTATCTGTGAGTCATCTCGTAGAACTTGCGGAGTCGGTTGGCATTCTCTGAGAAGAAGTTGCGAGCATGAACAGAGCTGACTCCCTTGAAATTCTCACATTGCTTGCAGGTACCATTGCCACGACTACATCTTGCACACTCGTAGGTACGAGTGACACGCACAACAGCAACAATGCCTTTCGCAGGTTTGTTGAGTTTTACGAGTTCGAACTGAGACTTATCCATGAGTCCGAAACAGTACATACCAATGTCTATCTTACGGCGATTACCTCCAATGAGAGGAATGTCGTAGCGGTCGTAGATGTCTGGAGTACCTGTCTTTGAGAAGAGAACAAGCTGGTTGTCTATGCCCGATTCATTGAGGTTCTGCACCTGATTGTACATTCGTTGCAGAGTGCTGCCATGATATGAGTTAAAGTTCTGTGCCTCAGCAAATGACTCAAGGAATCTGTTCCATGTGCTATTGGTCTGAACCCTTGTAGCAGGACCATACACCGTGCGCTTGGCTGGCTCCGAATCAACATCATCTATGAGCGAAGATAGTGGATTGTCATTATGGATGAGTGTTGCCAACACATCACGCTTGGTGAGCATTCGACACCACGCCTCAGCCAGTTTCACACAGTTCCACTGGTTGTCACCCTGTCCGAGTACCCAAGGAGGAAGCATCTGTCGAAACTCCTTACCTTCAAGGAAACGATTCAGATACAGATTTGTTGCATCAGGGATGAGTTCATCAAGTCCATAACGACGGTCCTGATGATTGAGATTGTTCTGCGTGTAAAGGTTCTTGAAGATAGTGTCGGTATGACTATCCGTGTCGTAGTTCACAGCATAAAGGTATGTAAGCCAGTCGTTGAAAGGAGGATTCTGCGCTCCATAGCTCACTTCCTGTTCGTTGCGGAAATACAACATGCCCCCTCTGTTCTGCTTGAAATAATTGTTATCTCCAGTGAGAGGCAGAACACTAACATCCTTATCGACCTTTGCACCAGACATAGCAAGCGTAGCGAGGGCTACAGGATAGACATCATCCGAGTACGAAAGGAAATCTGGAAACTTAGAACCATTCCAATGCGATGCCTGTTTCTTTGCCCATGAGTTAGTCCTTCTGCCAAAGAATGTTGCCCTGTCACCACCTTCATCAAGATGGTACTTGCCATGAGTGTCAAGTTGGAGGAGCGATGGATTTGTAAGCACTGAAGCGAGTGCCACCATTGGTTTGAACGCAGAACCTACGAATCTGCGTGTCAAGGCAGGATTACGGGTTGTGATGTGCATCTCTTCTGGTATCTCATCAAAGCGAGTTGTGTAGTATGGCGAAGCAAGAATATCGCCCGTTGCCATATCCATCACCGTGAGTGAAATGTCGTACTGTTCACTATCCCTCTTGATATGCTTTGGAGTGCCAATCTGTCGTTTTACAGCATAAAGATAGTTCTTCACCTCCTTCTCGAACTCATGTGAAAGCATTGGGTCGAGGCTAAGGTGAACCATGTCAATGTTATATGTGTTCGACATGTTCTGCGAAAGTCCACGAACAACCTGCCGAGTGAACAAGTCGGAATGTTCTGCAGGAAGATTGATGCGTTCCCTGCCCACATTGGTAAGGGAAAGACGCGAAAGAGTGCGAGTTGGGTCCTTTGTAAACAAGGAGAATTCCGCAATCTTGTAGTCGTCTGCATTATATGCCACAATCTTCATTCCATCCTCAACAGGCACGACATCATCCTTCTGATACCCACTCTCCTTTGCCGCAAATTCGTATGTGCGTGACTTGCCAAACACACGCATCTTCATCTTCGAACGGATGTAGAGCGAATCGTGCGCACAACAGAGAGTGAAGTAAGGTGATTTGGTATCAGCTTCACCAGAAGAGTTGACAATGACAATGTTAGCACAAGCCTTACGACTGTCATCATTCGCCTTGAACAATGTCTTATAGACATCATAATAATCAATGCCGTTTCCCCTTACGGTGAGAAGAGTAGCCTCATCCGCTACGGCTTGAAGTTTTATGGAGTTTGTGAGGTCCGCCCTCCTGAGTTTTGGAAGAGGTAGGATGCTATTGCCAAAATTGAGGAATACAGCGTTGTCTTCATCAAATAGGCAGTTCTGCGCTCCCTCTACCGTTCCCACCCAAGGGTCTTTTGTCAGGGCAACCTTGAACATAGAAGGAATAATCTCAACCTTTGTCACCTTGATAGGTTTCTTGCCCTTCGACTTATCGTAGTCGAGTCCTTGGCAAGAGATGCGGAAATAGGTCTCAGCAATCTTATCCTTTTGCTGCTGGAGCAACTGAGGCAGACGACTATTATAGTAGAACATGCGACTTGCCTCAGACTGTATTCTATCAGCCCTGATGCCAATAAGTCTGAGGTCGGACGCTTCGATTACCGACTTATGTTCCTCTCCGTAAGGAAGTCCGAATATAAGTGCCTTATACTTGGCATTAAGACTCTCCAAATCTGTCACAGGACATTCGCCTTCGAGAGTATCGAGCAATAGTTCATCGAGCAGACGATTTGCACCGCCCACAAAACCACCATCCTGATACTCAGCAGGATTATAGACATCCTTGCTGCCCTGTTCTCCCAACTGAGTACATCCCTTCAGTCCACTCAGCACTACAGAAAGCACGAGCAGAAGCACAGGAATACCAATGACAAAGAATGGACGAAGCTTAATCGAACTGTCACTGTTCCAGAAAGGATCAATCTTTGGTTCCGACATATATGTTATTTCTTAACGACCTTTTTTGTTTGTTTCTTAACAACTTTATCTGCCTTCTGCTCAACAACCTTAGCAGAGTCCTTCTTAACAGGTGCTACGGAGTCGGGATTGGTCTGCAAACTATCTGCAAGAGAAGCCAACGAATCTGGCAATTCGGGATTGATTGTATCAGGCACCACGACTACAGGTTCTGGAGCAACAGGCTCTGGTGCCTGCAAGTTTGAAGTAGCAAACCATGCACCACCAACAACAGCAGCACCAAGCAGGAAGGAGCAAACGGCTGTTATGACTTGCTTTTTCTTCTTGTTGGCTTTTTCTTCTTTGATGATGTCTTTGTAGATTTCTTCAAAAGAGCTTGAGTCATATTCACCATTGTCTGCCACAATGTTGGTTCTTGTTTCTTTGTCTTGCATGTTATTACTGGGATTCTTTGGTTCGTTCTTTATCTTTATTTCCTTTTCGAGATTGAGCGTCTTCACCATGAGACGGAAGGCTTCACTCTTCGCCTTACGAGGGTGTGCCTTGCTATAAGCCACCACACTCTTGCAGAGTTCGGCGATGTCTTTCTTGGTCCATGTGCGCACTCTCGACATGTACATCTTGAAACTCCTCTCCATGATTGCACCATCAGCAGTCAGCCCTTCAAGGAACTTAAGCCATGCTTCTGCATTTGTGCCAAGAGACTTTGCCTTGTTGATGAAGAGGAGTTCAAGTCCTTGAGTAACAACCTTATCACGCTTCTCATCATTCAGAAGTTCATCTATTGCAACCTTATGCTTAACAGCATCGAGCATAGACACCTTCTTCACCAATGCGGAATCATCAACCTTACCTTTATAAGCACCGAGCAACTTGGCAACCGCCGCACCAGAAGTGAGGTCGCCTGCCTCCTTCATGAGTTGTGCCTCGAAGCGTGGCTTGTCCTTCTGCACCTGTATGGCACGCATCATCTCCTTGAAAGTAAGAAGTTTTTCCTTCTTTCCAGGAAGCATTGCCATGATTCTCCTTATATCATTCAACTCACCACCTGCACATCGTTTCAACGACTTGAGGGCATCCCAAGAGATATTGGTGCAACCCTTTGGAACGGTAATGCCTTCCTCCTGAGCATAAACGACCACAAGGACATCATCCAACTTATCCTCGTAATGCTTATCCACACAGAAGGCAAACGACACATATCTGCGTACATCCTCACCGAGAAGGTCTATCGCCTCGATAAGAGTGTTCCATTCTTCAGTATCGAACACACCATTGCAACGCAGACTGCGACCTGCGGTCTTCATACCTATATATATATGAGAACGCACATCGAGTACACGTTCAATGACCTCAGCAAGACATTCTGCAGTATAAGCATCACCCTTCTTGGTATGCGGATGCAGAGCAGAACTCTCGTTCCATGTTTCTTTAGCCGTATATTGCTTAATGCGAGGCATAGCATCCATCACACTTGCCACCTTCAGACCTGTGCGGTTCATCTCCTCACGACTCACCTCGTATGCTCCACGATAAGGGAAGAATCTGCCCATGCCCTCATCCACCACATGCAGTCCTTGCACATGTGTGAACATATATTTATCCGTGTCCTGACAATACTGCCAGATGACACTCGAGTAGTTTTTCGAAAGCACAGGAGGATTGTCAACATAGATGCCATCCACCTCACGAGCACGATAACTCACTCCTGAGGAATAGCCTAATGTGTTGTCACCTATGGAGGTTGACAACGAACCGAATGCTATCTTTGATATATTAATGTTCTGCATAACTGTATTATTTCAACTTTATCTGTAGCTTACGCAACAAGGCACCCACCCTGAAGGCACCAGGATTCACACCGTTCTGCACCAAGAGGTCGGTACACAACTGGAAAGTGCCGAAGCACAAAGGTCTGCCGACCACATTGAACGCCACAGCCTTATCACCCTCTCTATGGATGAAACGCTGATTCTTGTTTTCACTGTCAGCCTCATAGATGTCATACGAATCGTCTATTGGAGTCGAAGTGAAATACACATGTGGAGGGAGCGGTAACTTATTAGGACGATTATACTCCATGCTCACTCTGTTTCTGTCGCTCACCGTATTGAGAAGCATCCAGAAGCCCGATGCCATTGTGCCAAGTCGGGAGTCGATATGGCGCTTGATGTCCATACCTGTGAGTGCTGTGCAGTCGGTATTCACGAAGTCGCTTGTCAACTCATCAGCATTATCTCCAGGTCGAAGACCTATCCACGGATTGATAGGAGTAGGATGGTTGCCCGAAGCATCAAGGTACTCGCACACATTATGTAAGAAGAACGAATAGATGGCATTGTTGCGTTCATCCTCGCGGTAGTCCTTCAACTGAGTCTTAATCTCCTTCACCTTATCCTCATCTATCATCATGTCTGCTCCTCTGAAGGCAAGATAGATATTTGGTCGAGCCTTGTTTCCTTCGAGGAACTGATTGATGAGCTGAGTCATCTGACTGAAGTTCTTCGCAGCACTCTGCTCCTCCTCCGAAGTTGTTTCGCCCTGTGAGAAGAGTTTATCACAGATGATGATGTCTGTTGCCTCCTGACAGAACATGTGGAAGTAGAAGTCACGGTCCAACTTATTG
This sequence comes from uncultured Prevotellaceae bacterium, assembly GCA_937893145.1. GTDB lineage: Bacteria > Bacteroidota > Bacteroidia > Bacteroidales > Bacteroidaceae > Minthosoma. The sequence goes on from CALBJW010000203.1 coordinate 48,120, forward strand.
TTAATGAACGCCTCTTGTGTCACTTTGATGTTACCATTAACAAACGATGGCCATGCCTCCTTGATGGTCTGCATGAGCGAATCAGGCATCAACTCAAAGAAATGGTTGATGATATACTTTCCATTTACCTCCTTTCGTGTCTCAGGCAACTCCTGGTACTGGCGACGATTGAGTTTGGAGAATATCTGAGGCCATTCGCCGTAGTTCATCTTGTAGGAACTCTCGTTGATGGCAACGGTAGATGTCTTGTCGGGTACGGCGAGTCCATTCTTCGCGCGCACACCTTCTGATGGTTCTACCACATAGCACTTCTCTCCATCGAGAGCCTGCCAGGTGGTAACGGTGAAGACACCCTTGTTTGTTCGTTTGATGGAGTCGCGCAACTGAAAGAAAGTAGCGATACTTGTCTGGTCGGTACTGAACACCTCACCAGGTATATTTACAAACTCGATATCAACCTTCTGTCCATCACAACCGCCATAAAGCATTGCTCCATAGTGGTTTTCCTGTCGGCAGGCGTATGTCACAGTACCACCAACACAACCGTTTGGTTCGCTGATGTCATTGAAATAACCCGCAAAACTGCTGAATGGGAATGTCAACGGCAATTCGCCTCGTCTGAAACCAAGCAAACTGAACGAATGGATGATGTCAGACAACAAATAACTCTTGCCGCTGGAAGGTGTACCTATCACAGCCAACTTGATGCGTTTGGTGCCTCTTAACTTATAGCGCCAAAACGATTCAAACCAATTCTTTGTGAAACCGAACATTTTTAGTTTATGGGTTTATAGGTTTAATTGTTTATAGGTTTAATTGTTTATAGGTTTATGAGTTTATGGGTTTAACTGTTTATGGGGTTATGGGTGTTTCTTCCTTACTGTAACTACCGCCATGAAGGCAAGGAGGATAGCCGTTTCGAGTGCTTCACCCACCGAGTCAACACCGAAGCCTGGTAAGAGACGCCCTGTGAATGGTATGCGACCAATGTATGACATATATATGTACATACTTGTTCCTATCCACATAAACATGGCAAGGAGTCGCCATTGCATACCTCGTGTGAGGTAGGTATCGGGGTCGCCATCACTTGATGGATGTCCTAAACTGAACTGCGAGACGAGCAGCAGCAGAGCCGTGAGCAACAGGAAGAACACCGTTGTTGCCCTCACCGTTCCGTATGCTCCGATGAATGCAACAGGTACACTCAAGTCATTGAGTACCACAGGTGATTGTCCCGAACTAACGGAAGAATGCAAGAAATGGTCCTCGTTCGACAATGGGTCCTTGCCCTCGTTGCTCTGCATATAATGGCTCATGATGGTCATGAACTCAGCATCATTCTCTGCATATCTGAAACCAGACTTCTGAAGGTCGTTGAAGTTGGAGTACAACATCATTCGTCGAGAGAAACGACTGTAGTTCACCTCATCCGTGCTGAACAGTTTTCCGCAGATGGAAGGCATGAGAGAGAAGAGTACAATGGCAAGGAGTGCCATCCACGACACCCATCTGTTCTCGTTCTTTGCCTGCTTTGAGTCGTCGTTGTACCAGTCCCAGTTACGGTCCATAAGGAAATAGAAACTAAGTACCGCCATGAGGAATCCCATGTAGTTGGTCATGTAACCATTATCCGCCACCATAGCACACACGATGTAAACCGTTGCAATGATGAGCATCTCAAAAAGCACAGAATGGCGTGTATCTACTGGCGATTCGGGATTTTCCTTCGCAAAGGAAACTCCTGTCAATGCCTTGCAAAGACCTATAACAACTACTACGGTGATGAATGCTGTGCCGAAGTTACCCAGCATCGGACCGATGAACGCAAGTCCTGCCAGCACAACGAGGTGTCCTGGAAAGAGTGCCTTTGCTGCAAGCACTATCGAGTCCCACAAACTCAACACAGCCCAGATGAGTGCCACGAAAAGTACAGGTCGTGCTACTGAATCAACAAAGAATGCTATCGCAACAAGCACTACGAGCAGAAGCGAACTCAACAAGAAGTGGTTTCTGCCGAAGTTTACTACCTTATTTAAATATGTAAGGAGCATCTTCCACCATTCGTTTTCGTTCAAGGCATCCTTCTTCTCTCGAAGAGCATCAACATATCGCTTACCATAGTTCTCGTATGTGTTGCAAAGTGCCGACTTTGCATCTTCCTTCTTTCTCTGCCACAAGGCAAACACATTGTCGAACCATTCTCTCACTGCCCTGCTCTGGCAATAGCAGTTCTGCAAGCACCACACGACCAGCATCACTGCCTCCACCAAAATAAGTGTATAAGGCACAGAACGATGGTTGTCGTTGATACCGAACATATCCCTCCACCTGAGGAAGTTGAAGTTGTATATCTGTGATGGGAAATAAGAGTCAATCACACCTTGTGATACTGTTCTGTCGAGCATCGCATAACCAGCAATGACCGCAGCAAACAGCACGACGATAGTTGTCCATGCGGTCCACTTCCTCCTTCTCAACTTCTTTCCCATATCGTAATAGGCATCGTATTCGTCTCCCTCCATAGCCTTCGTAACGCTGAAGTTCAGTACCATAGCCATAGTGAAGAAGAGGAGCAGCATGAGTGATGTGGTGGCTGGAGTTATTCCTACCATCTTTTCGAAGTAAGGATAAGTATAGCCCAACTTCAATGCTATCAACGACTTGCACACACAATAGGCAAAGGCAACGAGGATAAGCATAGCAAAATAGTTAGGGTACTTGCTCAACTGACTATTGCTGTAGAAAGGAGCATCATACTGTCCTGCATATACATCTACCTTCACCGGACTCTTTGGTCCAAGCACAAGGAACAGCAACACCATAGCAACGATGAAGGGGAACGCCATGAACTTCAGAGCAAAACTCAAATCCACGAATCCCACCCTGCAATCAACGGCAGTCTTGCCCGACCACAAACGCAGTTTACTGAACGAAGGAGTGATGAGCTGCGACCACTTGAAACTGAGGTCGTCCACATCCTTCAGGTGGTTATTGTTGTCTCGCACCATCACAGACTTGCCCTTCGCTATCTCCACATCACAGATGTCCTGTGCCATAGCCCTCGACATCATTGGCAGATACACATCCATGCCTGTAGGGAACGACTTGCCCTGTTGCTTGAAACTAACAACATGACTGGTGCTGGCACTATTCTCATAAAGCGTAGAGAGTGTTCCCACATACCCTGCAGCCTTTGGGAAGTTTACGAGCACACGCCCATCATCCTGCCTTGACAGCATGACGTGTCCTGCCCCCCACTCGGTGAGAGCCACAGATGCCTTCATCACATAGTTCACGCCATCCTTCTGGAAGGTGCCATTATCATTGCTACCATCCATGTAGCAATGTTCATTGACATTGAAGAACTGAACCTTACAATGTCCGTAGTGTTCTGGATTGTCAACAGATGTAATGCCCTCTCTCTTATAACCAATAGTTTCTCCATCCTCCGTGATGGTAGTATGTTCGTCGAGTATCACAAGCACAATGTCGCCTCCATCCTTCGACTTCTCGAAGAAGGAGCGGACATGTTCCTGCACATCAATGCCATAGATCTTCGCAATGAGATGCTTCAGCTGCACATCATTCTGCTTCTTGAACTCACGCCATCGTTTCCACACCTCCATACCAGTCATGGTGAGCGTTGTGTCTGGTCTGTCTTCGTATGCAGGCAGATGAACCGTAATGGTTTGGTCGGCTGAATTCTCCACCTCATGCTTCTGCGGATTGAGGTCGTTAATCTTGAAGTACCTCATCGTGTCCTTGTATGCCTCATTAACCTTCCATGCGAAGGTGCCATCGGCATTGGGAGTGAGAAGCAAGTAGTCGTGAGGCACTCCCTTGTAGCACACATCACTCTCCTCGCCCACTGTGAGGACCTCAGTAGCAGGCAAAGTGAACGAATCAACAAAGAAGGCAAACTTACGGTCGATGCTGCACATCATGCTGATACACAAGGCAAGACATACAGCCACAATGGATAGCACAAGAACATTGGTCATGCGACCACTGCTGCCTTGCCTTACTCTCTGTGGGAAGAAATTCAGTAGAAGTAAACCTATTCTCTTGAAAAACCGAATCATTTATCTGAAATCAAAATTATCGTCAAGGGTTGGAGCGAGCACATCGCTATTCTCCGCATTCTCCAATGCCTGCTTAAGCCACTGGCGTACCTTGTCGCTATTGTTAAGAGGTTCCCTATCGTATTGTGCCACCCTACTCTTTATGTCCTCCACATCGTCGAGAGTGTAACAGTTCTGGCTCAAGTCAACCAGTTCCTTTGCCAAGAAATAGTCGCTCACCACCTGACAAGCCTCCTTCATTTCGTTTCTCTTGTCTTCGCTGAGGTATCTGCAAGCCATGATTTTTCTTGCTTCAGTCTGCAGGCGATACAATGTGCTTTCGCTCCACGCATTGCCCTTGAACTCGTATTCCATTCCTCCACGAACAACATCCGAGAAGGTGTCGTAAAGCACTCGCTTACATTCGGCATACTCATGCATACGCATCAGTCGCTTTCCACCCTTCAGCTCTATCTTCTGCTCTATCTTCAATTCATCCTCAAGTGCTCTGAAATTATCAACAACCTTGAAGTAAGCACCACCCTTAATCCTGCTTTCTACCTCACCAGTGAAATATGTGCAGTAGTCCAGTGGCAGTATTGCCTCCTTTGGCAGAGGCTGGTTCATGCGCAGAACACCAAATGCCAGATAGAGCAGCACTGCACCTGCAGCAAGCACAGCGAGTGCGGTAGTCCACCAAGACCCCGTCTCGAGCAGTTTGCCAATCCACGAGCGGTAAGGCATACTCTTCAACGCCAGCACCCTCTCCATGAAGTTGCGAGCATGGGTAAGATCGACCTTCACCAGTCGCTGCAACTTCACCTCACCTATACTAAAAGGTACAGGCGCAGCATCACTAATCTCCATAGCATGACAGGTGTTCTTCACCGCCATCCACAAATCTATGTGGTCGGCTGTCATCATGGTCTGTGCCAGTTCAGCCCTGTAGTCCTCAGGCACCGATGTCAGCGTATCAATCTTTGTGACAAGCAGATACACACCGACAGAATAGTCGAGCGCACCCTCCTTCCTCAGTTCGTTGAGCAGATTGATAAACATATTGTCCTGCACCACACCAGCATTGCTGCAGTCATAACACAAGATATGTATCTTGTCGTTCTCAGTTTCCTTCAGCACATCCTTCGAAACCGACATGCCGTTCATCTCCACCAATGCCAGGGGATGAGTCCTGCCGTCCTTATCCTTTATATTGGTATTGATGACATCCCAATCCTCCGAATCTGCCACCTCAGGCATGATGGTATCAGTGCCGGTCTGTGCAAAGGCACTGCAAAGGCTCTCGCATCGTGACAGTGCAGCGCCCTCATTCACCTTCTTTGTTCCTTCGGGCTGAGCAGCAAGCACAGAACCAATCACAGTGGTCTTGCCCGCACCCTTCATACCCCAGAAATAGACCTCTGTGCGACCTTCCTCCTCCAGCAGTTCTGCACCACCAGCAGGAATCTGAGCAGCACACACATTCCTCTCCACCACACTCATCACACGGTCTATCAAATCCTCCGAAAGCACGCGTTCCAGTACCACACGAGGAACCTTGAAGTCAGTCACCATGCGTCTGACATCCAAAAGGTCCATAGTGTTCTCATCCCCCATGAGGGGAGTTCTCATATCATTCATCTGCACCAACTTACTTTTTACTAAACTTACGGTTTCGTCTCACTAACATATAAGGCATGATGACCAGCAGAAAACAGATACCACTTATCAGCAGTCCACGCTCATCCATACCCTCCATCTTCGCATTCTTGAAGTACAACCTGTCGAGTTTACTCTCCAAGTCAGGCATGTCGAAAGGTTCTGCTTTCTCGTCCTTATATATCACGTTCGACAGTTCCTTGTACTCATCCAACCACTGCAGGGCAGCTTTCTTTATCATCGCCACATTGCGAGGAGTGAATATGTTCCACAGGTTTACATCAACAACGTCATCAAGCCACGCATCACGCATATCCTCAATCTCGGCGATGTACTTAGGCATCAATCTGCGACGCAGACTCCTGCCCTTACCATCCGTAAAGTGGCGCGCTTCGTAGTTCTCGCATCTCTGTTCCGCATAGTCCCTATAGCAGCAACTCAGGTCCTTCACCTCGATGATAGCACTATCCACATTCGCTACAAACTCAGGTCTGTGGTCACGCACCTTCATGAAGTTAGAGCAAGGCACACTACCAGCGAGCATCACCATCAGAACAACAAGCGCCATCAAGAGTTCTGGCACCCATCCGTCCTTCAGTCGCACCATCTGTTTCGACTTGCACATCCTCACCACACAGCATCCCACAACAATCCAAGATATTGCGACGAGAGCCACTGGAATCAGCAGTTCACCCTGAAAGTGATAGTCAAGTCCAAGAAACACCATTGCTGAGAAGAATAGCATCGCCACTCCCGCTATAAACATCGAAATGCCAAAAGGCGTATCTTTTCTCAATATTTCCATCGTTTTTTGTAAATACTTAATTCGGTGCAAATGTAATAAGAAAATAAACACCAAGAATATAAATTCTTATTTTTTTATAAAATTTAGCATAAATTATGCATCGGTATTAACTTAGGACGCCAAGTTTGGCACACACTTTTAGATTTTATATCTAAAAACAAACTTCCGAAACAAAAATAATTTAAAATAGAGAATTCCTTATACACTTTATACACTAACGCCATTTTTGCCGCTTAACACGTTAAGTATCAACAATGTAAAAACGTGTATGATTTTAAAAAATCATACACTCCTTTATACACTTTGTACACATCCTACACTTTATACACTTTATACACGCAATCATACACGGCACTTAACAAACTATTTATCAGCACTATATCTCCTAAAATTACCGTTAGTGTATAAAGTGTATAAGGAATAACACTAAATTATTTAAAGAACCATCCTCCTTGCACTTCCATTTTCACGACGGGTCGTGAAAGCTTTCATCTGCGGTCGTGAAAGCTTTCCTGACCGCAAATGAAAACGCAGTTCTTTAGAAATTCTTTTTCTGCTTTCGGTTAATAGTGACTGACAAAAATAAGGGAATTGCACAATATCACAAACAATTTGTCAACTGATATAGGAATGGGCGATTGTTGTATGTAGCATTTAGTATCATTTTGTTTTGGTAACTTTATTTTACAAAAACAAGCATAAAATAAAGTTTTCACGAGCAAAATCAAGTTTTTTTTATTCTATCATACAATTTTTTTGTTCTTAAAGTACTAATATATCATAGATTTTTACTAATTTTGCAGACGTGTTGAAAACGAACACACGAAGATCTTTTTTACATTGTGTAGGAAAAAATCAGGAAACACTGATTATTTGCAAATAGAATTATATCAATAGTAATTGTTACTTTGAAAAAGAAATGTCATCTTAATTAATAAAGGTGACGACTGTAAGTGTTGAATTGAAGGGGCGATTAATTTTCATTTTCACGACAATAACTACACATTATTTATATAATAACATAATTTATTAACTCAAATCTCTAACACATGAAGAAAATTTTTCTTTCAATGATGGTAGCAGGTCTTTGCGCAAATGGTAATGCACAGACTATTGAGAACCCAATTGCACTCGATTGGGATGCAACAAGCTTCAATGGTCCTACTGCAGGCTATGCAAAGACTTACTATTCTCTCGAATCAAATTACGAAGGTGTTATGATCATTAAGAGCAATCTTAATGGTTACGCTGTAACTGATTTGATCGTAAATGATGTACGCATTGGTAATGTAACAAACCGCGAAATCCTCGTACATCGTCACGACGTAATCGTTTTCGGTATTGCTTGCGAACTTGACAACTCAGGCAACACAATCGAACTTGCTTATCGTCCAGTAGGCGAGGGTGAAGTTTGGAACGGTGCAATCGCTCTTTCACAGGGTGAAGACAACTTGATTCCAGCTATCAAGAACAACATTGACCTCCCAATGTGGTACAAGGTTACAGTTTATGCAGGTTCTAAGATGACTCTCAAGATGCCTTATGGAACAGCTGAGGTATTCACTGCTGACAATGCTGCAAGCGGTATGAAGGGCGCAGGTTTCGAGAACGTTGAAGGTGGTATGGTTTACACATACAACAACCCAACTGACCGTACTCTCGACCTTTATGTTAAGGTTTCTGCAAACAACGCAGCTGGTAACGCTTCTGTTGAATATACAGGTGCTGAGCAGAATGCTGGTGCAGGTACTGAGGACGATCCAACTATCATCCCATGGGATGCTGAAGAAGTTGAGGTTCCTGCTGGTCACACTTACTACCAGATGACTTCTAACTACGAAGGCGTTATGGCTATGCTCATCCGTCACGGTGAAGACTACATCGGTAAGCTCGCTGTTAACGGTATTCCTGTAGGTAACGCTACTACTCGCGAACTCCTCGTACAGCGTGGCGATATCCTTACATTCGACATCAACACTCGTGAGGACGCTAACATGAAGTTCGGCTTCCGTCCTGTTGCTCAGGGTGACATCTGGAACAACCCATTCATCCTCAACGAAGGCGAAAACGATGTTAACGAGGTTCTCCTCAACATTGACGTTGCTAAGTGGTACAAGGTTACTGTTCTCCCAGGTTCTAAGATGACTGTAACTATGCCTTACGGTGATGCTCAGGTATTCACTGCTGACACTGCTGCTGGTGAAAACATGGGTGCTGCATTCGAGAACACTGAGGACGGTATGACTTACTCATACAACAACCCTACTGACCGCAAGCTCGACCTCTACATCAAGGTTAACGCTATGAACGACTTCGGCACTGCTGTTGTTTCTTACGAAGCTGCTGAAGAGAATGCTGGTACAGGTACTCAGGACGATCCTTTCGTAATCGCTTGGGATGCTGAAGAAGTTGAGGTTCCTGCTGGTCACACTTACTACCAGATGACTT
>CALBJW010000204.1 GCA_937893145.1 uncultured Prevotellaceae bacterium
GCCTGACGGAAGCGCTCATAGATCTTCTGGTTCATCTTCTGTGGAGCAAAACCGATAGTCTTCCACTGTGCCTGGAGTTCTGTAATTTTCTCTGAGAGTGCGTTCCAGTCAGCGAAAGTCTTAAGTTCTTCGAGGTTGAAGCCTTCGATAGTGTCACAGATAGCAGTCTTAGCGTCGAGGTTCTGCTGTTCTGCCTCCTTGCGACTCTCGAAGAAGTCCTGATGACGCTTATTGATAACTGTGCTTGCAGTCTTGAAACGGTTCCAGATTTCTTCACGAAGTTCGCTGCTTACAGGACCAGTCTCACGGAAGTCCTGGTGAAGCTGCTGAAGCTGACGGAATGCAGCAACAACATCCTGCTCCTCAGCAAGTTTCTCTGCTGCTTCACAGAGTGCAGTCTTCTTCTCAAGGTTCTTCTTGAAGTCGTAAGCACGAAGTTCGTTGTTAAGTTTGAGTGTATCGTAGAATTCCTCTACTGTCTTCTGGTAAGTCTTCCAGAGTTCAGTTGCCTTCTCAGCTGGAACATCCTTGATTTCGTTCCATTCCTGCTGGAGTGACTTGAAGTCATTGTACTGACGGTTAATCTCGTCAGGGTTTGAGAGGATAGCGTTAATCTTTTCAATGATGGCGAGTTTCTTCTGATAGTTCTCCTCGCGCTGCTTCTCCTGCTCTTCAGCAATCTTAGCACGCTTTTCACGGATTACTGCCATCTCAGCCTTGAAGTCTGCCTCTTCAGCATTAGGTGCTGGAACATAGTCTTCGGCGTTGCCACCACCTTCGATGAATGCCTTGTAAGCCTCTTCGCTTTCCTGCTTGTGCAGACGATAGAACACGCTCTTGAGAAGGTCAAGTTCCTGACGAGTCACTTCCTCAGCCTTTTCTGCGAGTTCCTTGAGCTTTTCCACAATCTCGGCTTTGCTTGTGAAAAGTACTGGTTCACTTGCCTCAGCTACTGCTTCAGTTGCTGGTGCTTCAGTCTGTTCTGTTGAAGAGTTTTCTGCCTGAGGTGCTACAGTTTCTTCTACTGCTGTTGGTTCAACAACAGGTGCCTCAGTGGGGTTCTGATTTTCAGTCATAATTGTTTTGTTTATGATTTGTTATTAATAAGGTTAGCAAGCGTTAACTTGCAAAAGTGTTCAAAGTGTAAATAAATACAACCACTGCTGGTGCAGCCATGATTGTTGAGTCGAAACGGTCGAGCATACCACCATGACCAGGAAGGATATTACCTGAGTCCTTGATGCCAAGTTTGCGTTTCAGAAGACTTTCCACGAGGTCGCCCCATGTGCCGAAGATGACAACGACGATGGCAAATCCTGCCCATGCAAGAGGGGACATGATTGGACATGCCGCAAAGAGCTGTGGTGCGAAATGTGCGATGAGTTGTGAAACGGCGATAGCAAGCACTCCACCACCAATGCTACCTTCCCAACTCTTTGCTGGTGATATTCTTGGGAAGAGCTTGCGTTTGCCGATGAGTGAACCTACGCAATATGCTCCTGCATCGCTACACCAGAGGAAGATGAACATTGCCAATACGAGGATTGGTGTGTAAACTGGCTGTGGACCATAGCCATTCTCATTTACGGCAATGAATGATAATGTGTTGAGCAATGAGAATGGAAGTGCTATGTAAAGCTGTGCCATCATTGTGAATGCCCAGTTGTAGATTGAGTTCTTGCGGTCGAAGTATAACTCGGAAATCATCAGGTAGATGATGCTCACGAGGTATGGGATGAATATCTCGGAACCACAGATGTTGAGATTGAATGCCATGACCGCAAGGAAGAGATATACTCCCGCTACTGTTGTGATGAAACGGTTGACCTGAAGGTCTGCGTTCTTATTCACGATGGAAGTAAATTCCCATATTGTCATGCCTGTGATGAGGGCAAACAATCCGATGAATGTCGTTGCGTCCCACAGGATGCACCCTACAAGTACCACTACGAAGAGGATACTTGTAATAGTGCGTATTATGAAGTTCTTTTGTTTGTTAGTCATTGGTTACTGTATTATCCGTTTGTTCTTGTTCTTTAATCTTCTGCTTTTCAACAACGGCATCAATAGCCTTCTGACGAATGATAGCCTCGTTCTCCTTGCTATGGTCGTCGTAGCTTGATTTTGGATCTTCTTCAAGAGTACCGTTTTCAGCGAGAAGTTCGTCACTACGGCTTGCCCAAGGGCGTTTGCCGAAGATGTTCTCTACATCCTCTGCGAAGATAACCTCACGCTCCTGAAGGATGCGGGCAAGTTCAGCATGACCTTCTTTGTTTTCACGAAGCACACGCTTAGCACGCTCGTACTGCTCAGCAATGAGTTTCTTCACTTCTTCGTCGATGACCTCAGCAGTCTTCTCCGAGTAAGGACGCTGGAACTCCATCTCGTTGTTGCGGTAGTAGCAGAGGTTAGGGAGTTTCTCGCCCATACCAGCGTAGGCAATCATGCCGTAAGCACGCTTTGTGACTGTTTCAAGGTCGTTCATGGCACCTGTCGAGATGCGGCCAAGACAAATCTCTTCGGCTGCACGACCACCAAGAGTAGCACAAATCTCATCGAGAATCTCTTCCTTTGTAGTAATCTGACGCTCTTCTGGCATGTACCAAGCAGCACCGAGAGCCTGACCACGAGGAACGATAGTGACCTTGACAAGTGGGTTGGCATATTGAAGGTTCCAAGAGATGGTTGCATGACCAGCCTCATGGAGTGCTATGCTGCGCTTTTCGTGCTGAGTGAGGAGCTTGGTCTTCTTCTCAAGACCACCAATGATACGGTCAACAGCATCGAGGAAACACTGCTTGTCAACCCATTTCTTGCTGTTACGAGCAGCAATGAGGGCAGCCTCGTTACATACATTGGCGATGTCTGCTCCAGAGAAACCAGGAGTCTGGCGAGCGAGTGTATCTACATCAACAGTCTCGTCAATCTTGAGTGGACGAAGGTGAACCATGAATATCTCCTTACGCTCTGTGAGGTCTGGGAGGTCAACATGAATCTGTCTGTCGAAACGACCAGCACGGAGGAGGGCAGAGTCGAGGACATCAGCACGGTTAGTTGCTGCAAGGATGATGATACCTGAGTTAGTACCAAAACCGTCCATCTCAGTGAGCAACTGGTTGAGTGTGCTTTCGCGCTCATCATTTCCACCCATAGATGCAGTTTTGCTACGAGCACGACCAATGGCATCAATCTCGTCGATGAAGACGATACATGGAGCCTTCTGCTTTGCCTGTGAGAAGAGGTCACGAACACGACTCGCACCTACACCCACAAACATCTCAACAAATTCAGAACCTGAGAGTGAGAAGAATGGTACATCAGCCTCGCCTGCTACAGCCTTTGCGAGGAGAGTCTTACCAGTTCCCGGAGGACCTACAAGGAGGGCTCCCTTTGGAATCTTACCACCAAGTTCGGTGTATTTGTTTGGGTTCTTGAGGAAATCTACAATCTCCTGAACCTCTTGTTTTGCTCCTGCCTGACCAGCAACATCCTTGAATGTTATCTTGTTGGCATCCTTGCTATCCTTGTCGATGAGCTGTGCCTTCGATTTTCCTACATTGAAGATGCCTCCAGCACCACCAGAGAACATACCTCCACCCATGCCACGCATGAGGAACATCCATACGGCGATGATAAGGAAGAGAGGACCAATCTGCCAAAGCAAGGTCATGAGGAATCCTTCGTGGTTCTGCTTGTACTGAACAATTCCATCGTAGTTGCCTTTAGACTGCTGTTCTTCGATGAACTCCTGTACCTTGTCGCACGAACCAATCTCTACCTTGACTGAACGCTCTGAGCCAGTAGTGTTTGAGTTGTTGAATACCTGTCTGTCAAACTCAGGTTTGATGTAAAGGTCGAGTGTCTTGTCATCCTTGTCAATGACAATCTTGTCAGCAAAGCCCTTCTGAACCATTTCCTGGAAACCTGTATAGTTGATTTCCTTTGTATTGTTTGATTCATTTCGACTCATGAACATATAGATGATGACACCTATTAATATAATATATAACCATGAGAAGGAGAAACGATTCTTTGGACCTTCTGGCTTCTTACCGTTGCCGTTCTGCTGGTTATTGTTCTTGAATGAGTTATTTCCGTTCATTTATATGTTTGTTTCTGTTTCACTAATCGAGGTCTGGTATCTCTGTGATAGGAGCATCTTCCCAAAGGTTGTCAATATCGTAGAATTCGCGAGCGTCTGGTACGAACACATGTGCGATAACATCTACATAATCCATTGCTACCCAAATGCAGTTGCGAGTACCGTCGGTTGAAGTTGGCTTCTGTCCTGCCTCCTTGCGTGCAAACTCACGGATGGAATCCTGAATGGCACTAACCTGTGTTGGGGTGTTGCCTTCGCAGATTACAAGATACTTTGTTATTGTATCGTTGATATTTGAAAGATCTACTACTGTAATGTTCTTTCCCTTCTTTTCCTGAATGCCATTGATGATGGCCTGTACTAATTGCTTGTTCTCGTTCATTAAAAATATTTATGTTATCTATTTTGTTATCATTACAAAAAGGATGGTTCTACAACTCTTCGCTTTCTTCGCGTCTCTTCTTTTCTTCAATCAACTGGAAGTCCTTAGGACGAAGCACGAAGTTTGACCCGAGATACTTGTCTCGAACCACAGTGTTCTCTGCCAACTCAGGAGGTGTACCCTTGAAGAGTATTCGTCCTTCGAAGAGCAGATATGCTCGGTCGGTGATGCAGAGTGTCTCCTGTACGTTGTGGTCGGTGATGAGGATTCCGATGTTGCGGTCTTTGAGTTTCCACACGATGTACTGAATGTCCTCAACGGCGATAGGGTCAACACCGGCGAATGGTTCGTCGAGCATGATGAACTTTGGGTCGATGGCGAGGCATCGGGCAATCTCGCAACGACGACGCTCTCCACCTGAAAGCTGGTTACCTTTATTCTTGCGAACCTTCTGCAGACGGAACTCATTGAGGAGCTGTTCGAGGTGCTCACGCTGTTCTTCTACCGACTTGTACTTCATTTCGAGTACAGTCATGATGTTGTCCTCCACACTCATGGTGCGGAATACACTTGCTTCCTGTGCCAGATAGCCCACACCTTTTCTTGCTCGTGTCGAGACAGGGTCTTTGGTTATCTCTTCATCATTGAGAAACACCTTTCCACCATTTGGCACCACAAGACCTGTTGTCATGTAGAAGGATGTAGTCTTACCAGCACCGTTTGGTCCGAGCAATCCCACAATCTCGCCTTGTCGCACATTTATCGACACATCATTCACCACAGTACGGCTACCGTAGGTCTTCACGAGGTGGCGAGTGTAAAGTGCCATTCTGTCCTCTGAATACTCCGGGCGTTCTGCATCTCCCGCATTGGTTGTGGCTGGTGTATAATTATTATTCATTCTGTCATTTATCGTTGTTAGGCTCGTGGGATATACATTTTTTCCACGAAAGGTTGTTATCCGAACGAGCGAAATATCGTACAAAAATACGAATTGTTTGTCGATTAGTCACTCCTTCGGGTAAAAAACATTGTTAAAAAGGTGAGAATTGAACATATTTTGCTAATTTTGCACTTCAAAAGCAATGGTTAGTTAACAAAAAGTGAATAATATATGCTTTCTATAAAACAAAGTTTGAACCACGTTGGAAACTACGTTATGCTCATGGGAAGAGTGTTTTCCATACCTGACAGATGGCGAATGTTCTTCAAGCAATACGTAACAGAGATGTTTCAACTTGGTTATAATTCCATACCAATCGTACTTGTCATCAGTTTCTTCATTGGTGCTGTGATTTGTCTTCAAATCAAACTCAACATCCAGAGTGCGTGGATGCCTCGAATGGTTGTTGGTTATACCACCCGTGAGATTATGTTGCTTGAGTTCTCATCAAGTATCATGTGTCTGATACTTGCGGGTAAGGTTGGCTCAAATATTGCATCCGAAATAGGTACGATGCGTATCACACAACAGATAGATGCTCTCGACATCATGGGTGTGAACTCGGCAAACTACCTTATCCTTCCTAAGATTGTAGGTCTTATCACAATCATGCCAATCCTCGTTACATTCAGCGTGTGCAGCGGTATATTTGGTGCTTACGCCACATCGTTCATTGGTGCTACTTCGGTTGAGGAGTTGAACGAAGGTTTTCGTTATGATTTCAACCAGTGGTTCTTCTGGTGTGGTATGATTAAGGCTCTTGTGTATGCTTTCATCATTACAAGCGTTTCTTCCTACAAGGGCTATACTGTTGAGGGTGGTTCGGTAGAGGTTGGTAAGGCAAGTACCGATGCTGTTGTACATTCCAGCATCCTTGTTCTTTTCAGCGACATATTCTTGACTAATTTACTTACTTAGAACATCACTTTTGATTAAATGATAAAACTTGAACATATATATAAATCGTTTGATGACAAGGAAGTGTTGAAGGACATCAACGCTACTTTTTCTGATGGCGAAGTGAACCTTATCATTGGTCAGTCGGGTTCTGGTAAGACTGTGCTAATGAAGAATATAGTAGGACTCTTTGAACCTACAAGTGGAAGTATATATTACGACAACCGTGACTTTGTTTCGATGTCGAAGAAAGAGAAGATTATGCTTCGCCGAGAGATGGGAATGATATTCCAGTCTGCCGCTTTGTTCGACTCCATGAACGTGCTTGAGAATGTGATGTTTCCACTTAATATGTTCTCAGACATGCCGTATGAGGACCGCAAGAAAAGGGCTCTCGAATGTTTGGCTCGTGTGAATCTTAATGATGCAGAAATGAAGTTTCCTGGAGAAATATCTGGAGGTATGCAGAAGCGTGTTGCCATTGCTCGTGCCATTGTGCTTCAACCTAAGTACCTTTTCTGCGACGAACCAAACTCAGGTCTTGACCCAAAGACAAGTATTGTCATAGACGAACTTATCTCTGGCATCACTCATGAGGACAAAATCACTACTGTTGTAAACACGCATGACATGAATTCCGTTATGGGTATTGGTGAGAACATCATGTTCATCTGTGAAGGTCGTGCCGAATGGCAAGGCTCCAACAAGGAAATCATGGATGCTGATAATAAGAAACTTGAAGACTTTATCTTTGCAAGCGACATACTTCGCCAAGCAAAACAGTTGCACGACCAGAAGAAATAAGTGAGATGATAGTTTGTATAGCCGAGAAACCTTCTGTAGCAGGCGATATTGCTAAGGTGCTTGCTGCTCAACAAGGTATTAGTGTAAACATTAACGATAAATCAAGAGGTTATTATCCATGTGGCAATTATCAGGTCACATGGACATTTGGCCATTTGTGTGAACTCAAGGAACCTCATGAATATAATGAAGCGTGGAAGCGTTGGAACCTATGGACTCTTCCAATGATTCCGCCACGTTATGGCATTCGTCTGAAGGAAGACGATGGAATAAAGAAACAGTTTGCCGTAATCCAAAATCTTATGCAGAATGCTGAGGGTATCATCAACTGTGGTGATGCCGGCCAGGAAGGTGAACTCATCCAGCGTTGGGTGATGCAGAAGGCGGGAGCAAAGTGTCCTGTCAAGCGTCTTTGGATTAGTTCTTTGACTGAAGAGGCTATTCGTGAGGGATTCAGCAAACTCAAGGACCAGAGTGAATACCAGAGTCTTTATGAGGCTGGACTCAGTCGTGCTATTGGCGACTGGACTCTCGGCATGAATGCCACTCGCCTTTATACTATGAAGTATCAGCAGCAACAAGGACAGGTACTTAGTATTGGTCGTGTGCAAACACCTACTCTTGCTCTTATCGTTAATCGCCAACTCGAGATTGAAAACTTTGTGCCTAAGCAGAGTTGGGTTCTTTCTACTCTCTATCGTAACACAAAGTTTACTGCCATTGCCCACGATGAAGAGGCGGAAGCGGAGGCAGAGGCAGAGGTGGCTGAGGCAGCTGCACAGGGAAAGACGATAAAGTCTAAAGGTCCTATCTTCCGACAGATTGAATATGCTACTGAAGAGGAAGGCAAGGCTGTTCTTGATGCTATAACTGACAAACCTTTTACAGTTACTTCTGTTCAGAAGAAGAAAGGTACGGAAGCACCTCCTCGTCTTTATGACCTCACTTCTCTTCAGGTTGATTGCAATAAGAAGTATGGCTATTCTGCAGACCAAACTCTTCAACTTATTCAGTCGCTTTACGAGAAGAAATACACCACTTATCCTCGTGTAGATACAACCTTCCTTCCTGATGATATTTATCCTAAATGTCCTGCTACTCTTCGTGGACTGAGAGGATATGAACAGTTCACCAGACCTCTTGAAGGTAAGACTTTACCAAAGTCCAAGAAAATCTTTGATTCTACGAAAGTTACTGACCACCACGCCATCATTCCAACAGGTGTTCCTGCACAGAACTTGACGGACATGGAGAAGCGTGTTTACGACCTTGTCACTAAGGCTTTCATAGCTATATTCTATCCTGATTGTAAGTTCGAAACTACTACTGTCTATGGTGAGGTAAAAAGGGATGAAGCAGAGGCTGTACTCTTCCGCACAAGTTGTCGCATTGAGATTGAACCAGGATGGAAAGTCATCTATAAAAATGATAAGAACGATGAGACGGCAGATGGCTCTTCTCTGCAAAACCAAGAACCTCAAAGCGATGGTCTTTCGTTCCAAAAGGGTGAGTCTGGACCTCATGTTCCTTCGCTTACTGAGAAGTGGACTCAACCTCCAAAGCCATATACTGAGGCAACATTGCTTCGTGCTATGGAAACAGCTGGTAAGTTTGTTGATGATGATGAACTTCGTGATGCGATGAAGGAGAATGGTATTGGTCGTCCTTCTACTCGTGCTGCCATTATTGAGACTCTTTTCAAACGCAGATATATCCGTAAGGAACGTAAGAATCTTATTGCTACTCCTACGGGAGTGGAACTTATTGGCATTATTCATGAAGAACTCCTCAAGAGTGCTGAACTCACTGGTCAGTGGGAGAAGAAACTTCGCGACATTGAACATCACAAATATGAGGCAAAACAGTTTCTCGATGAACTGAAGGCAATGGTTTCTGACATTGTTACTCAGGTGAGAAATGATAATTCCTCTCGTCGTGTTGCAGTAACAACTGAAGAAGACTTGAAGAAGAAGTCGCAGCGCAGAAAGGGTGGGGATGCTCCAGCTGGTTTCAAACCTAAGACTCCTGCTCCTAAACCTAAGTCGCCTGCTCCATCGACAGAGGCTGTCAAGGCTGCCTACAATCCTGATGATATGATTGGTATGCCATGTCCTATCTGCAAACAAGGGCAGATAATCAAGGGCAGAACTGCTTATGGTTGTTCTCGATGGAGAGAGGGATGCACCTATCGTTTGCCTTTTGAACAGGCAAAGTAATGGTGGCTGTTTTCTGTCCTAACTATGTAATTGGATGAAAATATACACTTCGTGTAACAATAAAACGCCATTCTCTGCGTTTATATATAAGTATGCGAAATAATATTCTCTATATAATTCTTTTGTTTATTCTGTGTTCTTGTTCCAATGAAGCCATTCTGAACAAGAAGGCAGAACAAGCTTATGCTATAGGTGAATATTATACTGCATCCAATCTGTACAAAAAATCTTATGCTAAAGTTTCGCCTAAAGATAAGGCAAAACGAGCAAAACGTGCCTTCATGATGGGTGAGTGTTATCGTAAGATTGGTCTCACTCAAAAGGCTGTCGCTGCATATCAGAACGCTGTTCGATACAAGTGTGCCGACTCGACCGCTCTGCTTAATCTTGGTCGTCAACAGCTTAAGGTTGGTATGTACAAACAGGCTATGCAGAGCTTTAAGGATTATCTTGAGATAGACCCTACTAACGAACTCGCTATTAATGGGTTAAAGTCGTGTGAAGTGGCTCCTCAATGGAAGGCAAAACCTAACCTTTATATTATTAAGAAGGAACCTGTATTTAATTCTCGTCGTGCTGATTACTCTCCAATGTTAGCAGGTGATGATTTCTCACAACTTGTCTTTTCCACTACTCGTAGCGATACAGAGGGTGATGACTTGAGTGGTGTTACTGGTGCAAAGTTCGGTGATATGTTCATGTCGAAGAAGAACGAACAAGGCAAGTGGCAACAGCCTGAGTCAATAGGTACTGATGTGAATACTGAGTATGATGAGGGTGCAAGTTGTCTAAGTCCAGATGGCAAGACCATGTATTTTACTCGTTGCTCAAGTGATCCTGATTATCCTCGTTATGCAGAGATATGGAAATCGCAGCGTAGTGATGCTGCATGGGGTAAGGCAACTAAGTGTGACATTTCTCGTGACACGCTCAGTTCGTTTGCTCATCCTGCTGTTTCTCCTGATGGACAATGGCTCTACTTTGTGAGTGACATGCCAGGAGGTGAGGGTGGACTTGACATCTGGCGTACTCGCATCACAAGTGCAGGATTTGGTGGTGTTGAGAATGTTGGCCGTCCTATCAATACTGCTGGTGATGAGATGTTCCCATCCTTCAAACCAACAGGCGAACTTTACTTCTCAAGTGATGGTCATCCTGGTATGGGTGGTCTTGACATTATCAAGGCTACACCGGATTCTATCGTTGGATGGATTCTTGAGAATCAACAATATCCTCTCAATTCAAGTGCTGATGATTATGGCATGACTTTTGAGGGTGTATATAATCGTGGATTCTATTGTTCAAGTCGTGGCGACGGTAAGGGTTGGGAGCATATCTATAGTTTTGAACTACCAGAAATACTTCAGACCGTAACGGGTTGGGTATATGAAAAGGATGGTTATGAACTTCCAGAAGCACTTGTTTATCTTGTTGGTAATGATGGTACTAACGAAAAACTTAGTGTCAAGGGCGATGGTTCGTTCCAATATGTCCTTAAGCCTGGAGTTGAATATGTATTGCTTGGAACTTGCAAAGGATATATAAATGTAAAACAGGAGATAAGTGTTGAACAATCTGAGGAGAGCGAGGATTATACTCTTCAGTTCCCTCTTCCTCCAATTAACATTCCTGTTCTCATCGATAATATCTTCTATGAGTTTGATAAAGCAGACCTTACTCCAGAATCAACTGAAGCACTTGATAAACTTGTTGTGATGATGGAAGAGAATCCAAACATCACCATCGAACTTGGTGCCCATTGTGACTATCGTGGTAATGATGCTTATAACCTCAAACTCTCTCAGCGTCGTGCTGAATCTGTCATTAATTACATGATTTCTCATGGTGTGAAGTCTGACCGTCTTACTGCAGTTGGTTATGGTGAGACTCGCCCTAAGATTATTACCAAGAAGCTTGCAGAACAACATTCTTTTGTTGTTGAGAATGACACACTTACCGAAAGCTATATTCTCAAGAAGTCAAAGGACGAACAAGAGATTCTCAACTCTCTCAATCGTCGCACAGAGTTCAAGGTTCTCCGCACTACTTACGGCACAACTCTCAAGGAGTACAATCCTGCAGAAGCAGAAGAACAAACTCGCAACAAAGAAGAAGATGATGAAATCTTCTAATCATTTTATGACTGTCAATACTATTGACAGTCGCCTGTCAGCCTATTGACAATCCTCTTTTATGCAGTAAAAAATCATTCGTTAATACTATAGATTATTGATTTTTTCAGATTGTAAATATAAAAAAGGTTTCCACTGATATTTGCGGAAACCTTTTTGATTTTATTATCTTAAAGTTATTGTTTATTCTATTTCACAAAGGAACTTATACTCGTAATTGCTGCTCTTGGCACTTGGGAACTGACTTCTTTGGTCAATCTCTTCACGTGTCTGAAGGTGATCGATGATTCTATTGTAGCAGTCCATTGGGCTGTTTGCCTTAACTCGTGCAGTAAAACGCGTGTCCTTGTACTGGAACTTGTTTGTTTCTGGAATCTGAACTACTCTTTTGAATGTAACGGATCCTTCATACCAACCAGGATTTTCTTCGTTAAGTGTATCGAGAATAGTTTTCTTTCTATCTGCCATAGATGGTACTATGCCATCTGCTTTCTGCTGCTTACGCAACATCTCCATCTCCTTGAACTCCTCAATGCTTGCTGCATCTGTCTTGAGGAAAAGCACGTAGTTGCTGTAGCTTACCTTAAGACGGAAAGGATACAAGTTTGTTGAGTCCATGAAAGACTGAATTCTGTTTGCAACGGTTTTGTCAATCTTTATCTCCTCTATTGTTTCGAGGAATTCAATAGCTTCATCAATATTAGTTGCAAGTGTTTCGTGATCAAAATATCTTATAAATAAATTCATATAATATATTGCCTTTATGTGTTTTGCGATACAAAGTTACGGTTTAATTCTGTTATATTAAAATTTCTCGCGTAATTTTTTATTATTCATTACCTTAATGACTATATCCGCTCCTAATTCTCCACTCTGAAGGGTACAAATTGTTTACTCTGTTCCCAATATTCTTGCCAAATCCCAATGGATGTCCTTGATATGTAAGAAGGATATAACCTTTAGGTGCATCAATCTGAATGGCTTCTGTCCGGAGATATGCGATAGCGTCATTTAAGTTAAGTTCAACTTTTGGGAATGCTTCCAGGTTAATCTCTGTGCTCAAAGCCAATCCATGTTTTGGTTGCAGATTCTTACCTTTAAGTGTAGCGATTTCTATTCCCGAACTTATTACTTTCAAATTTTCCTTTATTTGATAATACAAGTCTAAATGTTCGCTTGGGAATGAGTAATAATCATCACCTTCTGCTATGAATGTAAATTTCCCAGAGTCCTTTATCCATCCTTTTATTTCTTTAGGAATAGAAACGGGTTTCTCCTTCTTTGCGTTTTTATTCTTCTTTTTCTTTTGTTTTCGGTTCTTGGTTTCAAAGTCAAACTCATCATCAAATTCTTCTTCATCTTCCTTCTTTCTAATTGCTGAAACAAAGAAACCTTCTCCTCGTGTCTTGTGTGGAAAGAAGTGTCCGTTGGTTATATTCCACTCTTCTTGTGCTTGAATATCAAGTCTTTCGCCACGAAGTTCTTTAACAATCCATTCTACATTTTCTTCATCTTCAAGGCTGTTAAATGTACATGTGCTATATATTAACAGTCCTCCAGGTTTTAGGCATTGCCAGATGTTTTGCAGAATGTCTCTCTGCCTTTTCCAACAGACATCAACATTATCAAGACTCCAATCATCTATTGCTCCTTGATCTTTACGGAACATTCCTTCACCAGAACATGGAGCATCACAAATAATTAAGTCAAACACTTCGCCTAATTCTGTAAAATCCTCTGCATAATTGCTTGTCACAATACAATTTGGGTTACCCCATTTAATGATGTTCTCTGACAACACTTGTGCTCTTTGTCGCATCACTTCGTTTGCAACAAGCAATGACCCTTCTGGTAATTGGGATAATGTTAATGTGGATTTTCCTCCTGGAGCTGCACACATGTCGAGTGCTACAACAGGATTTTCTCCTAAGTATTTCTTGAGGATATGAGAAATATACATGGATGATGCTTCCTGAACGTAGTAACAACCTGCATGAAGTAATGGGTCGAATGTGAATGAAGGTCTTGTCTTCAGATACAAACCGTCCTCGCACCAAGGTATTTGTGAATCAACATTTTCGTTGTCTTGATAGCATCCAATCTTATTTTTGTTGATTCTTATGCTTGTTGGCGATTCTGTTTCTGTAAGTGCATGACAAAGCAACTCGGCTTCTTCTTTACCAAGTTGCTTTATCATCATATTTTGAAATTCTTTTGGAAGCACGAATGTTTAGGTGATGTTGATAGTTATGTTATGCATTCTATTTTGTATAGAATGCTTCTTATTTATATAGAATGTTTCTTAATACCTCGTGTTATTTTTCTTTTCTTACTAAATCAATGAATGCATATCTTTGAGAATGCTTTTCATCTATTTCATGTTCTTCTCTAAACGTTTCTTCCCATTCTTCTTCATTCCAGGTAGGGAAGTAAGTATCTGCTTCTTCTGGAGTGTCGAAGATATATGTGAGGCACAATCTATCAGCAAACTTCATAGCTTGTTCATAAACTGAAGCTCCGCCAATGATATAAACTTCTGTGCTTAAGCAATCGTTATAAGTATAACCACTTTTTGCTGCTTCTAATGCAGCCTCAAGGGTAGGGTAGCATTCTGCTCCAGGGAAGGCATCTTCTTTTGCTGTTCGTGAGATAACAATGTTACGACGGTTTGGAAGAGCACCTTTAGGAAGACTCTCAAAAGTCTTTCTTCCCATGATTATTGTATTGCCTGTGGTTAGTCCTTTGAATCGCTTCAAATCATTTGGCAACCAATAGATTAACTTGTTTTTATAACCAATCGCATTGTTCTCTGCAATTGCTACTATAATTGAAATCATACTGATACAGTTGCTTTAATGTGAGGATGTGGATCGTATTCTGTCAACTCAAAGTCTTCAAACTGAAAGTCAAAGATGCTCTTTACATTAGGATTAATCTTCATCTTTGGTAAGTTGCGTGGCTCACGAGTAAGTTGAAGTTTCGCTTGTTCGATATGGTCATTATACAAATGTGTGTCGCCAGTTGTATAAACGAAGTCTCCTGGTTTCAAATCACATACCTGTGCAACCATCATTGTCAACAAGGCATAACTTGCAATGTTGAAAGGTACACCAAGGAAAGTGTCTGCACTTCTTTGGTAAAGCTGGCAACTAAGTTTTCCGTCTGCTACATAAAATTGAAATAATATGTGGCATGGTGGCAAGTTCATGTTGTCAATATCTGCAACATTCCATGCAGAAACAATGAGACGACGAGAATTTGGATTGTTCTTGATTTGTTCAATCACTTGCTTTATCTGGTCAATGTGTCCACCATTATAATCTGGCCAACTACGCCATTGATAACCGTATATATGACCAAGATTTCCGTCTTCGTCTGCCCATTCGTTCCAAATTCGTACACCTCGTTCTTGAAGCCATTTTGCATTTGTGCTTCCCTGAAGGAACCACAACAACTCATAAATTATGGATTTAAGATGTAATTTCTTTGTTGTTAGAAGAGGGAAACCTTCTTCCAGATTGAATCGCATCTGGTTTCCAAATACGGATATGGTGCCTGTTCCTGTACGGTCACCTTTCTGCACACCTTCGGTGAGAATGCGGTTGAGTAAGTCGAGATATTGTTTCATATAGTTCTTTTCTTTTTGGTGTGTGCAAAGTTACAAAAAAAAGAGCGATTCACAAAGGAATCGCTCTCTTAATAATATAAGTAATGTAAATAAATTACTGCTGCTTGTTTGCTGAGTACATGATCTTCAAAGCGTATGCCTTACGAAGAACCTGCTTAACGTCTGTAATGATACCCATTGGAGTATTGTGGTCAACCTTAAGTGATACTGTGTAGAATGGCTTATCAGATTCTGCAAGTTCACCACGGTCTTCCATTACGTAGTCGTAGATTTCTACTGGTTCTGCGTACTTGTCGTTAAGCTGGATACGGTGAGAAGAACCGAACTGAGCTCTGAGGTTTTCTGTTGGCTGACCAATGTAAATGAATGAAGTACAAGACTTACGAGCAAGCTTTTCAAGCTGTGTACCTACAGGCTTTTCGAACTTTACCATAAGAGTAACCTCACGCATTGTTGTTACCATCATGAAGAAGAACAAGATTGAGAAAATCAAGTCTGGGAGAGATGAGGTGTTCATCTCAGGCATTTCTCTGCCGCCGCCTTTGTTAAATCTACTCATTATTTGTTTCCTCCATAAGTTTTTGGTTCAGCTTCCGAAATCTTCTGTGGGTAAACCTCGCGGATACCCTTCTGCTGATCCTCAGTAAGGTATTCGTACTTGTAGCCGAATTCTTCCTTAGCGAGTTCGTCACGAAGCTCATTGTAAGCTGCAACTAACGCGTCCTGAACTGCGAAGTAAACACCATAGTCTGTACCGCGGTCTGTCTGAACAGAGATAACGTGGTTTTCTGTAACCATCATTGTCTTGCCAAGTTCCTTGATCTTCTTTGGTTTGAGTTCAGGAAGGTTTGGATTGTTGTCCTTGTTTGCAATAAACTCTTTAGCTCTCTCCTTTACATCCTGAACGGTACAATAGTCGTCACCGATGAGGAGGTAGTTGTCCTTGTTGATACGAATGTTAAGGATATTACGTTCCTTAACCTTGATCTCAGCATCTTTCTTATCTTCCTCAGGTGGCTTTGGAAGTGTACGTCCAAGACCCTGGTCAGTATCCATAGATGTTGTTACAAGGAAGAAGATGAGCAACATGAATGAGATGTCGGCAGTTGAACTTGTGTTCAAGCCAGGCATTTTTCTTTTCTTTTTTCCCATATTATTTGCTCCGAGTTAAATAGTTTATTACTTCTTTGAAGAAATCATACTCCATGCTGTAGCAAGGATAGTTACAATTGTAAGAACGAGGATAGAAATCATACAAGTATCTGTGATGATGATTTCAGAAGGAACGTTCCAGTCCTTACCATTGATAAGCATTGTATCATTCTTGCACATGAAACCGTAGATAGCACCAAGGATGAGAGTAGCTGCGCAAAGACCCCATGCGATAGATGAAGTGTGTGCTGCAAGACCAGTATCCTTGCTTGTACCTGTACCCTTAGTTGTGAGACCATGAATAAGGCTCCATACTGTTACGATGATAGCTGCTGCTACGAGGAAGTATGTCCAAATCAAGAGCACGTCTGTGAGTGCTGGATTTGTAAAGTCTGGGTTTTCTTCAAATGGCTGATCAAATTTGATGATGTAGAAGAGGATGAGGATCACGATGCTGATACCCATTCCAGCCCAGAGAGTATATTTAGATATTTTTTCTACCATTTTTGTATTACCTCTTTTAATTATTTAATAATTAGTTTGTTTCCAGTCTTGCATTATAGTTATTGCTCAACTGGTTTTTCTAGATGTTCTAGATATACTAGTGTTCTAGAAATTACTTCTTGAGGTTATACTTTGCAACGATATCGAGGAGAGAGATTGTAGAATCTTCCATCTTAGCTGTCATAGCCTCGATTTCAGCAAGAATGTAGTTGTAGAATACCTGAAGAATAAGGGCAACGATAATACCGAAGAGTGTAGTAAGGAGGGCAACCTTCATACCGCCGGCAACGACTGTTGGAGAGATATCACCAGCTCTCTGGATATCATCGAATGCCTGAACCATACCGATAACTGTACCCAAGAATCCGAGAGATGGAGCCATACCGATGAAGAGAGTAATCCAAGAGCAACCCTTCTCAAGGTTAGAAGCCTGAACTGCACCGTAAGCAACAACTGACTTTTCAACTGCGTCAGCACCGTCGTTCATACGGAGAAGACCCTGATAGAAGATAGAAGCGATAGGACCGCGAGTGTTACGAGCGATTTCCTTAGCACCTTCGAGATCGTTCTTGTTGATGAGAGCGTCTTCGATTTCTTCAATCATCTTGTCAGTGTTAACCTTAGAAAGAGCGAGGTAAATGATACGCTCGATACAGAATGCGAGACCGAGAACGAGGGCGATTGCTACGAGTGCCATGAAGCCTGCAGAACCTTCGATGAACTTAGTCTTGATTGTCTTGTACATACCAGCTTCCTGTGGCTCTGACTCTGTAACAGCTTCTTCTACTGCTGGAGCTGCTGCAGTGTCAACTGCTGCTGAATCAACCTGCTCAGTTGCTGCAGAATCTACTGCTTCTTCGTCCTGAGCTGAAACTGACTGTGTCATACCGAATGAGAACACACCCATCAATGCAATGATTGCAAATACTTTTTTCATTGTTTTGAAAATTTTAAGATTAATAATATTTTAATTAATTTTGTTTATATCTTATTATTTAGTTTTAGTTCATTAGTTTTGGTTGAGCATTTCGAATGCAAGTTAGCTTTCTTTTTTTGCGGAGAGAGCGAGATTCGAACTCGCGAAACGCTTTCGACGTTTACACGCTTTCCAGGCGTGCCTCTTCAGCCACTCGAGCATCTCTCCTCGTCTGAAAGCGTAGTTTGGCGGTTCAGTTTTTGCCTTCTACATGCTAAATCACGACAAAAATAACTATTTTTATTTGATTAGCAACCTTAATTTGCAATAAAGTTTTGTTTTTTATGTAAAAAATATCATTTTTTGTTTACAAAAGGCACTTTTCGAATGTTTTGAGTGCATTTTGTGTTGTTATTCTGTCCACTTCAGCAAGTTCAACTTCGTATATGTCTGCAAGCATCTTTGCTACCTCCACAACATAGGCACTTTCGTTGCGCTTTCCTCTATATGGTGTTGGTGCAAGGTAGGGACCATCCGTCTCAAGTACGATGCGGGATAGTGGCACTTCTTGTTTAAGAACTTCTGGCAACTTTGATTTTTTGAATGTAAGTACACCGCCTATTCCTAACATGAATCCAGGGAACGAGAGTAGTTCGCGAGCCTGTTCTGCACTTCCACTAAAACAATGGAACACACCTCTTAGATTATCAACCTTATGCTGGCGCATAATCTTGATGAGTTGATTGTGTGCTTTACGCACATGCAACATAAGTGGGAGGTTGTACTTGATAGCCCATTGTATTTGTTGTTCGAATACTTCGATTTGTTCTTTCTCGTAAGTGTCATCCCAATACAGGTCGAGTCCTATCTCACCTATGCCTATTGTTTTTTCATCAATCATGGCTTCCATAGTTGAGAGTGCATGATGGTAGTCTTCATCCATGATGTTTTCTGGATGAAGTCCTATCATTGGGTAAAGATAGTCTGGATACTCTTTACATATATATATAAGGTGTGGAAGGTCCTTATTGCAGACGGCGGGAACAAATATTTTTTCTATGCCAGCAGATTTGGCACGTTCGATGACTTCTTTGAGGTCATCTTTGTATTGTTCGTCGTCGAGATGGCAGTGGGTATCAATCATTGAAGTTTGTCTTTGCTCCAACAATAATGTTGGAGAACTGGGGGGATGGGTTAGTATTTGCGGCCGAGAAGTTTGTTTGCAAAAGTGCGGAGTTCTGTCTTCTGCGATTCTGGAACTGAAACTTTGTCGAGACTCAGAAGTGATTGCTCAAAGAGTTCTTCCACTTTCTTTTGTGCAAGTTCAGGAATGCCGATTGCGTTGTAAAGAGCAGTAACGGCTTTCACCTTCTCTTCAGAATCAAATTCTGCTTTGTTTATCCATGACTCAAGCTCTGCTTTTTGTGTAGGGTTGGCAAGATTGAGTGCATTGATAAGGAGATATGTCTTTTTGTTGTCAACGATATCAGCACCAAGTTTCTTTTGGAACACTTTTGTGTCACCGTACACATCGAGAATGTCATCCTGAATCTGGAAAGCAAGTCCCATCTTTTCTCCAAACGAATAGAGAAGCTCGGCATCTTCTTTGCTTGCACCGGCAAGTGTAGAACCTATCTTGAGTGCGTAACCGAGAAGAAGAGATGTCTTTTGACGAATCATCTCCATGTATTCTTCTTCTTTCACATCATTGCGGTTTTCGAACTCCATATCATATTGCTGTCCTTCGCAAACGCCAAGAGTTGCATCGATGAAATCCTTATAAGCCTCGTTTTGTCCAAAGAGTTTGTATGCAAGAATTAGCATCGTGTCACCGGAAAGTATAGCAGTATTGTCGTTCCACTTCTTATGAACAGTAGGGTTTCCTCTGCGGAGGTCACTCTTGTCCATAAGGTCATCGTGCAGAAGCGTGAAGTTGTGGTATGTTTCAAGTCCGAGTGCCTGAGACATAATAGACTCAACGTCATCCTTCCACATGTTGTAAGCCATGAGCATAAGAACAGGGCGAATACGCTTTCCTCCAAGAGATAGGATATATCTTATTGGTTCGTAGAGACCTGCAGGTTCTAAAGGATAGTTAAGGGACTCAATTTCTTGGTTGACCTTATCAATGAGTTCTGAAATCTGGTACATAAGTAACTTAATTAAAAATGCCGCATAATATTGCTATCATGCGGCATTGTGTTTGAAAAAGTAATGTGTATTACTGGAGACGGAATGTAACAGGGAGTGTGAAACGTACACGTACTGCCTTACCACGCTGCTTACCTGGCTGCCACTTAGGCATGGCTGATACTACGCGGATAGCCTCCTTGTCAAGAGCTGGGTCAACTGACTTGATGACCTTTGGCTCAACGATAGAACCGTCCTTGTTAACGACGAACTGAACAACTACACGACCCTGAGTACCGTTTTCCTGTGCTGATGCAGGATACTTAAGGTTCTTAGAGAGCCACTGCATGAGCTTTTCCATACCGCCTGGGAATGCAGGCTGCTGCTCAACGACTTCGAAGATTTCACCTTCGTCACCCTCTTCCTGTGTTGGTGCTGGAGGACCTGCCATAACAGGACCGCTGTGCTGTGCAACAGGACCAGAGATAGCCTCAGTAGTTGATTCTGATGTTTCAATCTTTTCTTCAACGATATCTTCGTTGTTGTCAACGATGTCGATGATTTCAGCTACCTGTGGAGCATCTGCTGGTGGAGGTGGAGCTGCTGTAAAGATTGGCTGAGTGATAGGAACTACTTCCTCCTCAGAGACGAATGATGATGTTGAATATACAACATCTGTCTCAACATACTCACGAGTTGTGTACTCAAAGCAAGCAAACATTGCAGCGAGTCCTACGATGTAGCCGATGAGCAAACCAGTACCTTTGGTACCCTCGAGATCTGCTTTTTTAGATTTTTTGATTTCCATATAGATATATTTTAATTTTAGTTATTCAACATAAACTGTCGCAAATGTAATGCTTTTTTTTTGATTGAGCACAACAAATAGCAGTTTTTTTTAGTTATTGATGCATTTTTTTGCCAAACAATGTGTATTCTACTCTGTTTTGGCGATGCTTCTGATGTAAATGTCTTGCTGAGGGAATGGTATTTCAACATTGTTTTCGTTGAGAACTTGGTATATTTTCTCCTTAGCTTGACCTGTAAACTTTATCTTTTGGTCAACAAGTACCCATGCAATGAGGAAGAGGTCCACGCTACTTGCTCCAAAGTCGGAAAATGCAACAGATATTTTGTTTGCAGGATTGACCACATCACGCCCATCTTCTGTCTTTGTGCAAAGCGATTGAAGTCCGTCCACAATCATCTTTCTGACATCTTCCACGTTTGTACCATAAGCTACTCCAAATGGAATCTTAATCAGTTCGTACTGATGATTGCGTGTGAGATTCTTGAAGTTCTTGCCGAAAAGTTCAGAATTGAGGATTGCAACAACACTTCCATCGAGAGTGATGAGCTGAGTGCTTTGATATGTTATGCTCTCAACTTTTCCTGTGATTCCGTCACATTCAATGTAGTCGCCAACTCTTACACGTCCAGACATCAGTGAAATTCCGTAAATGAAGTTTTCGAGAAGACTCTTGGATGCAAAACCGATACCACCGGCAAGACCAGTACCGAGGTACTTGATGCCGTCGCTTGGAACATCGAGAATGAGGAATACAATGATTGCATATACTCCCCATGTGAAAAGTCCAATAATGTTGCGTGCAAGAGTCGCATTGAAGTTGCTGTTTCTTCCTCGACTATAATCAAACCAAATAGACCTGATGAGGTAGTTCACATATTTAAATATAAAGAAGAGTGAAGCAATGAGACAAAGTTCGAATATAGAAACTGTCATCACACCAGGAATATTAACCTTCCACATGAACCATTTGAAACAAAGGTTGCGGAGGTCAAATATTTCTGCAGCCATGAAAACGCTTAAGAGGATTGACAAAACCGAACAAACAGGAACCACTGCGCGATTCATGAAATCGTAGAGCCAGGTCTGTTCAACGAAGTATCCACGTTTCATCTTGCGAATGATTTCGCCGTCTGAACACTTGTACTTGAGTTCTTTCTTTATTCTTTGCTCGATGACTCTATTCTCGTACATCTCCATCAAGTCGTAGCAGCATGTTATTGTTGCAATAGCGGCAAGTTGGAACATCCACCAAATCATGAGCTGTACAGCCATAAGAGTGTAGCCAATCCATGACATAAAACAAGCTATGACCATAGCAATCAAAGAGATGTAGCAGTAAAGTCGGTCGCTTGATGGTACTTCCTTCTTATGCTTTTTCAGCATCCTTATTTGCCAGATAGTGAATACCAAGAGAATGGCAGGGAAGATGATGTTGACTAATTTGTTTGGAATAAGAACAATTCGGAAGCAGATGACAATGATTGACATCAGCATGAAAGGAGTATATATCTTTGCTCCGCTAACGATTTGTTTGCCTTTGAGTCGGATGATAAGTGAAATATATACTGCTTCAATCAGCCATGCAATCTCAATCATTAGTCCGGTAGCCATAATCATAAGGTTGTGCTGCATATAGTTGCGTACAATCGTTACCGCAATGGCAAACAACATGATGGCAAGAGCCATGATGAGGATAGGGCGTTTCTGGTTGAATGTTTCAGTTCGGAAACGCTTTGGAATGCATAATCTCAGTATCACATTACTTAATAATGCAGCGCCGAGAATATACACAAGCATGAAAATGCTGGCGAAAAGAACCACGCCACCTCTCCATTCTGACCTGAAGTAGTGAACCGAACCGTCCTTATGAGTCTCTTTAAGAGGAAGATACTTGCTGTTGAAGTCGCCCTTCATTCTATTCCATTGCATTGGCAATGAACCAAGAATCCTGAAATAGTTTGTGCCAGGATTGATGAAAATGCTTTGTTGCAGAGCTGTGTACTTCTTCTCTGCATACTCATTCATTTTCTCAACCTTGTCCTTAAGTATCTGATAATGTTCGTTATCGTCCTCAAGTTTGCTGAGTACATTAATGAGATTTTCCTTTAATGTCTGAGCATACTTAATACATACAGCACGGTCTTGAATGCCATTCTCATCAAGTTCGTATGGCTTCTCGTGCTTATGATGTTCATGTTCTTTCAACTCCTCCTTGAGCAATTCATTGTCCTCTGAATGTCCAATAGCAGGCGGAATCTGTTGAAGCGAAGTGATGAGACTATCATAACGTGCTATTTCGTTTGTCATGAAAGTCTTAATCTTGTCGAAAGGCATTCTCTCCCTACGCAGTTCATGGTAGAGAACGGTTGCCTGTTGACATGCAAATGTCATGTCAAGAGTGAACTCATCCCCCTGAGAATAAAGAATAAGACTCGTGGTCTCAGCACGTTGCATGAGATTGATAAGTTGCGCATGTTGGCGTTCGCGATTGTCTTCAAGGAGTTTTATGTTCTCCCTTTGCTTCATCCACTTGTTGTAGAGTTCAAGTCGAAGCACATGGAGAGTGTGGCCCAAATCTTTTTCCTTGAGCACAGCATTCGCATTTGTTGCCATCAAGAAGATGGCTGAGAACGTAAGTAATAATCTCTTAATCATCAGTATGTTTGGACTATTTTTCTTCAACGATTTTCTTAACACCTTGGAATATCTTACCACTTATCTTCGTAGCCTTACCCTGACGCTCTTCAATCTCTTTTGCGATGATGTCGTCTTCGGTAATGGCATCATCATGGAGTTCTGACTGTTCCTCTTCCATGAACGACTTAATGCCATTAGTGATGTTGTTGGCAATTTCTATGAGCAGCCCCTTGAATCCTTTTGTTCTTCTAAAGTGTTGCCAAGCTCTTTTGCGACGTATGCGGCGAAGTTTGTTTCCTCTATGTACACGTTTTAACCAGTGCCAGAAATCAATAGAACCTTTCTTTATCTGCTTGCCAAGGCGGATGAATGTTGGCTTTGAATGAATGATAAGGTCTTTTATTGTGATTACTGCCCACAATATCAGGTGCCAAATGCCAATCACGGTGGCTATCAAGTACTTCACAAACAGTTTGACACCAATGCATAAATATTTCCACAAGAACTTTGCACCTTTTACAGTGTACTTACTTATGAACTTACATACGATAGTACATCCCTTGACCAGAGCATTAAAGTTCGCTTTTGTATTTGCCTTGAATCGCTTTATTTTGTCTTGTGTGCTTCCCGAGTTCCAAAATACAATAAAGTCATTGACCAGGTCAATGCTTTTGTCGATGCACCATACGATACCTTTAAGCATCTGTACAAACAAATGCTTAATAAAGTAGAATATGAGTTTTCCTACCAACACAAACACTCGCATGATGAGTTTTATGGTAGGAACATCTTTGTATTTGTTTCTTATTTCGTCGTCTGTCATCTATCAACTCGATTAAATTTTATGCAAAGGTAGTAAAAAAGATAAAATCAATCCAAGAATAATAATAAAAAATACAAATAATATCCTTGTAAACTTTTTTATTGCTACCTTTGCGTTATAAAATTATGATAAAATGAAAAGAATAGGACTATTATCTGATACTCATTCGTTCTGGGACACAAAGTACGAGAAGTATTTCAAGGATTGTGATGAAATATGGCATGCAGGCGACATTGGTTCGATGGAAGTTGCCGAAAAATTAGCCGAGATTGCCCCTTTGCGAGCAGTACATGGCAATATAGATGGCGGTGATGTACGTATTCAATTCACTGAGAAGTATAGGTTTAAGTGTGAAGATGTTGATGTGCTAATCAAGCACATTGGCGGTTATCCTGGCAGGTACGATGCGTCTGTTCGTACAATTCTCTTCACCCGACCACCAAAACTCTTCATTTCTGGCCATTCACATATACTTAAAGTAATGTATGATAAGACACTTGGATGCTTGCACATCAATCCGGGTGCAGCTGGAATGTCTGGTTTTCATAAGGTCAGAACACTTGTTCGTTTTGTTATTGATGGCAGCGAGATTAAAGACCTTGAAGTGATAGAATTGGGTGACAAAAAGCCTCGTGACCCATTACTTCCTTAATATATTTATATGTGCAGTTCAGTTTTTATCTCCGATTTTATTCATAAACGAAATAAAAGTTGTACCTTTGCACTCCGTAAATAATAAATAGAATATGAAGAATATCGTAATCACTGGTGGAGCAGGTTTCATTGGCTCACATGTTGTTCGCCTTTTCGTGAATAAGTATCCTGAGTATAACATTATCAATCTTGATAAGCTTACTTACGCAGGAAACCTTGCAAATCTTAAAGATATTGAGGACAAACCAAACTATAAGTTTGTCAAGATGGACATCTGCGACTTTGAAGCATTCTACAAGCTCATGCAAGATGAGAAGATTGATGGCATCATTCACCTCGCAGCAGAGAGTCATGTTGACCGTTCAATTAAGGATCCTTTCACATTTGCCCGCACAAACGTAATGGGAACTCTCTCACTTCTTCAGGCTGCAAAGCTTTATTGGGAATCACTTCCTGAGAAGTATGAGGGCAAGCGTTTCTATCATATCTCAACAGATGAGGTTTATGGAGCACTTGAAATGACTAATCCTGAAGGTATAGAACCTCCATTCACAACAACTGCTTCTTCAAGTGAGCATCACTTGGCTTATGGAAAGGACTTCTTCTACGAGACTACGAAGTACAATCCACATTCTCCATATTCTGCAAGTAAGGCAAGTTCTGACCATTTTGTGCGTGCATTCCACGATACTTACGGAATGCCAACAATCGTTACAAACTGTTCAAACAACTACGGTCCTTATCAGTTCCCAGAGAAGCTTATACCTCTCTTTATCAATAATATCCGTCATCGCAAACCACTTCCTGTGTATGGTAAGGGCGAGAATGTACGCGACTGGCTCTATGTTGTTGACCATGCTCGTGCAATCGACACTATCTTCCACAATGGTACAGTAGCAGAAACATACAACATCGGTGGTTTCAATGAATGGAAGAACATTGACATCATCAAGACTGTAATTGCAACAGTTGACCGCCTTCTTGGTCGTCCAGAGGGTGCTGACCTCGATCTCATCACATATGTTACTGACCGTCTTGGACATGATGCCCGTTATGCCATTGATTCCACAAAGCTTCAGAAGGAACTTGGTTGGGAACCATCACTTCAGTTTGAAGAAGGAATCGAGAAGACTGTCAAGTGGTATCTCGAAAACGAAGAGTGGATGGACAACATCACTTCGGGTGAATACGAGAAGTACTACGAAGATATGTACAAGGGCAGATAATTGAAATCATAACAACTCTCAATAAAGAAATCCTCCATTGGTATGATGAATACCATTGGAGGATTTTATGTTTACTGCAAATTCACCGTAGCTTTTCCCAATAAGATATACTATGTTATTTGATAAGATATACTATCTTATTGCAGAAGATATACTATCTTATTTCGTTTTCTTCCGTATGTTTCTTATTCTGCAAGTAATAGTATTGCGATAGCAATGAAGAGAAGTCCTGTCACACCGTTGAGAATCATTTGGAATGTTTCGAATGTGTGGCTGATTTTTTGTGCCTTGTTGTATGCCTTACTCATTATGTATGCAATGATGACAACAGGAATTGCGGCTGCAAAGGCAAAGGACATTGGGATTAGAATACTAACATTACTGCTCAGAGCAAGGGGAATCATCAATCCGAAATAGAAGACTGCACTCTCAGGACAAAAGGCGAGTGCAAGTGTGATGCCCAAGATGACTGCTCCCAATGGACCATTTCTCTTTATGAGTCTTCCGGAATTATGGCAGTCATCACCATGATGATGGTGGTGATGGAATGCCCTTGAAAGCATAAAGATGCCAATAGCAATAAGAACGTATGGCAGAATGATTTCGCCTTTACTTACTATTATTTCAAAACCTTTTGTGTTCTTACCTCCACCAATCAAGCACATCATTATCCATCCCAGTACGATGTATGTTATTGTTCTGCCAAGTGCATAGAGTATGCCTTCGAGGAAACCTTTGCCATTGCGATATTCATAGGCAAGAGCACTAACGCTAATTGCCAACTGACATGGGTTGAGGGCGGTGAGCAAACCTAACATAAATGCAGTCAACAGAGGAATGTCTGTTGACTGCATTGCGTTATGTAGATAGTCTATGAGCATAGTATTAATATGAGTACCTGAGCTGTGATAATACGGAGGAACATTGATAATGGATAAACTGTTGAGTAACCAACTGATGGAATACCATTATCAGCAGTTGCTGTTGAGAATGCAAGTGCTGGTGGGTCTGTAGTGGCACCCGACATGATACCCATAAGGAGGAAATAGTTCATCTTCCACTTGATGCGTGCAAATACACCCATGATGATGAGTGGAAGCACGGTGATGAGGAAGCCCATCCAAACGTAGTGGTAACCACCATTGATAACTGTGTCGAGGAAGCTTCCGCCGGCTTTGATACCTACACCTGCAAGGAAGAGTACAAGACCAATATCGCGAATCATGAGCGATGCGGAGTTGGTTGTGTAAGCCACGAGATGAAGTTTATAACCGAAGCGTCCAAGAAGGATAGCAATTACGAGTGGACCACCTGCAATACCGAGCTTTACTGGCATTGACATTCCTGGTACTGCGATTGGAATCATACCGAAGATGATACCCACAAAGATACCGAAGAAGAGAGTAAGGAGGTTTGGTTTGTCAAGTGCTTGCTTTGAGTCACCAAGTATGTTTGCAAAGCGTTCGAGTGAATCCTCAGGACCAACAACTGTGAGAATATCACCAACCTGAAGGATTACACTTGGAGAAGCGAAGAGTTCGATACCTGAACGGTAAAGACGTGTAACGTTAACACCATGAAGTGATGATGGATGGAGCGAACCAAGAGTCTTACCATTGACATCATTCTTTGTGACTGTAAGTTTGCGAGTTGTCATGGTCACATCCTGTACTTCCCAGTCCATATCAACCTTTGGACCAATGAAAGCTGTGATTGCCTCAGCATCTTCTGCTGCCGAAACGATGTAAAGCTTGTCACCAACTGTAAGAACGGTTTCCTTATTTGGTACTTGAACATGACCTTCGTGAAGGATGCGTGAGCAAACGAAATCGCGACCAATGAATCCACGAACCTGGAGGATTGTTTTACCAGCAATAGCAGGGTTCTGGACATCAACTGTCATAAGGTATGGTTTAACAGCTGCATTGTTACCGTTCTTCCTGTTGAAGTGTTCGAGTTCCTTTTCAAAACTAATCTTGAAGATGACACGAATAGCAATAATACTGCCGATGATACCTACTACACCAAGAGGGTAGGCGCAAGCATATCCGTTGGCGATTGATGGAATTCCACCTTCGAATGGGTGAACAGCATTAATCTGGTCGAGAGCAGCGTTGGCAGCACCAAGGCCTGGAGTGTTAGTTACTGCACCGCAGAGTGTACCTACCATCATAGGAAGATTGCCAGCCTCTTCAATGAGATTTGTCTTACCAAGTGCGAAGTAAAGTACGAGCATAACGGTGATGTTCAAAAGAACAATACCTGCAGCTACTCCGTTTGCCTTGAGTCCACCTTGCTTAAGTGAGGTGAAGAACGAAGGTCCAACCTGAAGACCAATACTGAAGACGAAGAGAATGAGACCAAACTCTTGCATGAAACTTATCACTTCAGTGTTCTCGACCACATTGCCCATTGCAAGGAGATGTCCTGCAAGGATACCTACGAAGAGAATCCAAGTAACACCAAGTGATACACCACAAATCTTTACTTTTTGGCCGAGCCATACTCCTAAAGATATAACAATTGCAAAGAGGATAACGGTGTGGGCTAATCCTCCGCCAGTCATGAATAAGTCAATTAACCACTGCATGTGTTTAAAGGTTTTGGGTTAAATTGTTAGTGAATATGCTTGCAAAGTTACTGTTTTTTTATTGCATTAACCTTTTTTACAGTGAAGTTTTCCACATATTCAGGGTGAAAATCTGCATTCTTGGCAGAAACGGACAGATTTTCAAACAAGAAGTTACTTAGATGATACTGGTCTTCTTGTGGTTTTACATTGAAGAATACATCACAATCGAATGTTATATTACGCATTGTGATATGGTCAGAGTATGACATTGGCACGCTCTTTCTGCCTTTAAGGTCATAGAACTGAGTCCAAGGTGCAACGAGAAGGAAGTTCTTTCCATTGCCTGTAATGTCCTCAACTGTAATGTATTCATACTGCTGAGGTGTGTCAGGACGCATCTTCAACCAAAGGAGGTTGTTGGCTTCGTTTACCTTGATACGACGAAGAATGATGTTGTGGTCGTAAACCGATTCACTGCCAAGAGTTAAACAACCATGACAGAAACCATATTCACAGTCCTCGATGATGATGTTTTCGTTGCCACCATCACCTACCATTTCTGGGAACTTATTGATGTCGATGTCTGAATATGTGTTACGCCAGTAGTCTGCATAAGGGCCTTTACCACCCTTGATGGCTACAGCATCATCATTTACTGACATGTAGCAGTCCTTAACAAGAATGTTCTTTACCACATCGAGGTCGATAGCATCTGTTGAAGGAGCCTTGACAGGTTTTGCTGGTGAGTAGATATAAAGGCGAAGAAGTTTCACGTTCTCGCTATTATAAATATGTGTAGTCCAGAATGGAGAATTCTGCAAGTGAACACCTTCAATCTGCACATTCTTCGAATTGCTTACATACACAAGGCGTGGACGCTGTTCATCCTTGTTGGTACACTTAGGGTTCCACGAACGGCGTTCCCAGAAGTGCTGCCAATATGTGAGACCATTACCGTCTATAGTTCCCTGGCCAGAGATTGTGAAACCATCAAGTCCATCAGCATTGATGAGTGCAGAGTAGTACTTGCATGTCTCGCCTTCAATTCGTGTGTTGACAAGTGGGAAGTCTGTAGGATTCTCACTTCCCATAAGTACACCACCAGCATAGATGTGCAGATGAACACCCTGACGGAAGAAGAGGGCACCAGTCTTGTATATGCCTTGAGGCACAACCATCACGCCACCACCATTAGCAGCTATCTGGTCTATAAGTGCCTGAAGCTCTTTTGTATATACCTTGCCATCGTTCAACACACCATAATTTGTGATGCGGTATTGCTTGCCAAGTTTGTTGATATCAACAGATGTTGTATCACGAAACCAACCACTTATTTCTGTGCCATCAGGCCAAACGTCTTTTACTTGCTTTTTTCCGAAGGCTGATGCCCACAATGTTGTGAGCACCAGCAGAGTTATAATTTTCTTCATTGTTCTGAGTTATTATTTTACATATATCTTCTTGCAACTACCGTCTGAGTACTTGATGATGTTAAGTCCCTTCTGAGTGTGCTGCATGAGGTTACCATTTGCTGAGTAGATGCTAATAACTTTCTTGTCTCCAGTGACTGCAGAGTCGTTAATCTTAATCTCCTGAATGCCCGATGCTACAGCTGATGCGTGGTAAAGTTCGAGTTCATCTTCGCTGATGATAATCCATTGCTGAGCTGTTGCGTTGTCAGAGAAGTCGAAAGTCGCAGTAGCGATTTTGCCGTATGAAGTGGTGCTTGTCATAGCACTTGCAGACAAACTCTTGAATCCACCTGAGGTCCAAGTGAACCAGTAACCATGTGTCTTCACCTTGCTGTCGCCACAATCAATTGTAACATCTGTGCGGTCAGGCATGAGCTGGAAGTATTCTGATGCAGTTGGATTTGTAGTTGTCTTCAATGATGGAGAAGCATTAGCGTGACTAATGTACTTGCCTGAAGCCACATTCTTGAACATATAATAGCTGTCCTTAGCATTGTATTCGATAGTCCATGCTGCTTCGTCTGTGATAGGTTCGCCATTCAACTGCTTACCCCAAGCAAGAGTTGTGTTGCCTTCCTGGTAGAGAAGGGCAGAACCAAGACCACGCTCTGCGTTCTTGTTCATGATGTAGTAACGCTTGTTGTCATCGAAGTTGTAAGTATAACCCGAGATACCATTATGCTGAGTAGTCCACCATTCAGAAGAGTTAGGGTCGAGACCATCGATGAAGAAACCATAGAGAAGACAGCAGCCGCCAATGTACTGTAATTCCTGATGTGTATCCTTGCTTGCACCATTTACAAACCAGTCATAAGTTGCACTCTGTCCCCAAGCATGAGTGCCATCACCTACCATACAGAATTCCGAGTTGAATGGGTCAGCATTCTTATTCTCGAGGAATGTGTAAATCTTGTTTGCCTCACGACCATACCATTTCCAGTTGTGAACATTAGAGTCAGAGTAGCGTGGGTGAGTACCAACACCTACACCGTGACCTGTTTCGTGAAGAACAGTTCCAATAGCCTGATATGCTGTGTTCTGGCTAATACGCATCCAACCACCATAGCTACAGTCGGCAGTACCATCACCTGCACCCGCACCATAAGCATAATGTCCGCTGAGGTGGAAACCCTTGATACCAGTCCATTCGTTGAAGTAATCAATAGTCTGGCGAACTGCTGTTCTGCATCGGTTGTTTGTTCCTTCGTCTGGACCAGATTCGTCCCAAGACCAAGTACAAGTACCCGTAGGATGAGTTACAATCTTTACTTCGTCGCCATAAGCAAGAGCGTATGTCTTTGTGAGTACATATGGACGGAGATAGTAAACTGTTGCAGGTTCAAGTCCCTTAACATGAATGATTGTGCCGTTAAGATTGAAATACTTTGTTGTACGATTGTCAAGAACAGTAGGATTGTGTCCTTTGCTCCAGCAAACACCCTTTTCAAGAATGTCATCGCCTTCGAATGTTGCACGCATGAGAGCTTCTGTTGCACCAGTTGGAACATAGTGATTTGTTTCCTTCACAACTGGAGCCTTACCATCACCTGTACCACCGTTTGCAATCATGAATTCTAACTTAGCATTTGCAAGAATATCAATCTCCTTGAGGATTTCTTCTATTGTAGCCTCTGCCACTTCATACATGTCAACAGCATGATTAATCACTTCGTTATATTCTATGGCACCAATCATTTCGCTATTGAAACCTTCTTCTGAATTTGCTATTGCAGCTTCAAGTTTTGCGTATGTACTGATAGAAGTGTTAGCCTTATCGTATGCAGCCTGAAGATTCTCTGTGAGAACAAATGGATCGTTGTTTGGATCTTCGAACGATGCTTCTGCTTCTGCAAGAGCTTTCTTGAATTCTGCACCCTCAACAGCACCCATCTTCTTTCCATCCAGAAGTTTAGCCTTCGAGATAAGTGCCTTCAGATTAGTAAATGCCTTTGTATTGTCCTGAGCACTAACTGTTGCATCTTCAAGTGCCATAGCAACGCCTGTAAGGTCTTCTGCATTTTCATCAATAGCCTTCTGTGCAGCACTAATTGTCTTCTTCAGTTCATCGATACATGACTGACTAATCCATCTTTCGAACAACTTGTTTGCAGAAGTGATGAGAGCGTTAACAGTTGCAGTATCTGTCGAGAGGAATGTCAAACGGAAATTGTCACAGCAGATGTAGTTACCTGTTGCATTTGAAGCAGTGAAAGCGATTGCTACCATTGATGTGGTCAAATCGAACTCTAATGAATAATCTCCAGGTTTAGTGACGTTAGTCTTAACTGTACTCTTTGCACTGATGGTAACACCAGTTTGCTCTTCGTTCACGTCCTGCTGAATATTCTGTGCAGCAACAGTGAGGCGATAGCGTCCTTTAACAAGGTTCTTCACGGTCTGTTTAAGACTTGCATTGCCTGCCTTCTGTCCTTTGCTAACCCACTTTTCCATATAAACCTTTCCGTCCTTGATAGGGAAAGAGTTGTTGGTCTGGGCAACCATGTCTGTATTAGTCCATCCCTCAACACCGCTTATTTCAAAACTTGGGTTGACGATTTTGTATGTAACGTCAGTTTGTGCCATTGAACTCATAGCTATAAGAGCCAATGACAATAATGATAATAGTTTTTTCATTATTATAATAATTTAGTTATTGATTAGGCTAATAGTTCTTTTACAAATTGTACGGCAAAGATAGGTATATTATTTTATTTAAGCAAAAAAATAGTTGAAAGAATGACGTCTCAGCCAAAAGATATGGGCCCAGTCTTGTGAACTGAGCCCATAAGAAAAGTTTTACGTATCACTACGTTTTTTTCTTTAATAAATATTAACCATTAAAACTCCGGACGTCTCCGGTAAACAAAAAACGTTAATGAGATTGTTGCAAAGATACGAAATGCAGACAAAACGTAAAAATATATTCAATTAAAAAATCTTAATTAGATACTAAATACTATATTAATTACGTTTATACCTAATAATAATCATTGTTTTTTGACATTTCTTTTCTCTTTTTGAATTTCTACATTCTACATATTCCATTTTTTATTTGTAACTTTGTCGCCCGAAAATTAAATTAATCACATAATATGAAACGAATACTTTCAATACTACTTGTTGTGTTTGCTACAGTGTCGAATACGATGTATGCTTCAACAGCAGACCCAGATACTATCGCTACGTTAAAGGCGCAGATTCGTGATGTGAAGGAACGTCAGCGAATCACTCGTAAACAGCTGAAAGATGAAGAGCGAGAACTCAGGACTCTTAATCGAAATCTTGAGAAAACCCGTCAAACAATAAAGAAAGACAAGATTCTTGCCAAACAAGGTAAGCCTACTTCTATCGATAAGGCAAAACTCCAAGCCACAAAGAAAGCCGCAGAAGACAAGAAGAGACAGAGTCGTGTTGAAGCAAAACGCCAAGCTGAAGAAAGTAAAGCTAATGCCAAAGCTGCAAAGGCTGAAGAAAAGAAAGAGGCTAAAGATTATAAAGATAAGGTAGCGGCTGACAAGGCTGAAGCTAAAGCAGAAGCAAAGGCTGAGGAGAAAAAGGTTTCTATTAAAGACCAGAAGGCAAGTGCTCGAAAGGTGAAAGAACCAAAGGAATCAAAAGATGTTTCTCAAGAAACTAAAGTTGTTAATTCTGATGAAAAGGCAGATGCTCCTGTTGTTCCAAAAGAAACCAAAGTTCGTCGTGATCCTGTTACCAATGATAAGATTGAAGACATTGACACTCCTGATGAACCAATTCAAGAAGCTGATGAACCTGTAGAAGTAAAGGAAACCCTTACAGCTGCAGAACTTAAAGCCAAAGAAAAAGCCGAAAAGCTTCGCAAGAAGGAAAATGAGAAGAAAGCCAAGATGGCTGACAAGACTGGTCAGAAGGATGCTAAATATCAAGCCGACCGAGCAAAAGCAGAGAAGGCCGCTCAGAAAGCTGCCAAGAAGGCTGAGGCAAAGTCTAAGACTAAGGAACAGATAGAAGAAGAGAAGGCTGCCAAGAAGGAAGCTGAGCGTGCAAACAAAGAAGCTGATAAAGCAGCCAAAGCTGCCGAGAAAGCTGCAAAGAAAGAAGCTAAGAAGAATTCTGACGATGAAGAAGATGATGCTTCTCCAGAAGTTCCAATTGAATAGAAGTTTTTATTTGTAGAGTTAATACATAAAAAGAGTAGGGACCAACGCAAATGTGCTGGTCCCTACTTTTAT
Organism: uncultured Prevotellaceae bacterium; assembly: GCA_937893145.1. GTDB lineage: Bacteria > Bacteroidota > Bacteroidia > Bacteroidales > Bacteroidaceae > Minthosoma. The sequence continues at coordinate 34,213 of CALBJW010000204.1, forward strand.
GTTTATATCTGAACTATACTACTATTCTTTCCAAGCTGGGAGAGAGAAGTACCAGTTCTTTGTGTTCTTAAGCTTGCTGTAGAGTGCTGCATCAAATCCACCAACTTCTGGTGTCTTTGGTGTTGCAGGACGATAGCTACGCCACGCAATCTTCTTTGCAAGCCATTCTGTACCATCGTAACCAGAAGCATTCTTGTGTTCTGCGATACGAACGAGGTCAGTGAAACGGTTACCTTCGAATGCAGTCTCAAGAGCAAGCTCATCAACGATAATGTCTTCTACAGCATTGATAATGTCATTGATTGTTGGTTCACCCTCCTTGTCTGCTAACTTAGCAGCTACAAGAGTTGCATAGTCGTATTTGCCTTCGTCAAGATCACCAGAAATGTTTGTGATGCGTTCACCAATATTTGCAGATGTCCAAGTACCGAAACCACAACCCTTAGCATGGATACCGTATGTTGTGTTCCAGATGTCATCTCTGAAGTCGAGGAAGTTGTTGAAAGCAGTTACATGTGTACTGTCAGTAACATAATGCATTGCCTTGTGAGCGCCATAGTTAAGAGCCCAGTAATAGATGCTGTCATTATCAAACTTGAACTTAGTGTTTACAGCTTCTGGGTATTCAACAAATGCATTCTCTTCATTGTAGTAGTAATATGTTGGGTTCTCCTCTTCTACTTCAGCAGGATCAACATATACTCTCACGTCAGCAGTCTTGTTGTACATTGAGTAGTAAACCTTGCCATCAATAGTTGTTTCAGTGTTTACCAAGTCCATGTATCTTGTATTCTTTGGAATAGTATATTGGTTGATACCATCCTTGAGAATAGCAAATGCGAACTCAGGATAACCTGCACGGTTGATAGCTTCTGCAAGACGGAGCCAGATGAGTGACTTACGGTAGATAGGGATTGTGTAATAGAATCTATTACTAATTGCAGCCTTGCTACAGAGTGGATAAGAGTCACCGTCGTATGGCAACTGATAGATAGAATTGCCATATCGAGCATCACAGTTATCAATGAATGATGCTTCTGGATTAGCTGTAGAGTTGGTAGCACTCTTGTATTCTACGTAAGTCTGAGCATCATTGACTGCGCAGTATGAACCTGATGGCTCATATTGACGCTTGTAGTTTGGAACTACTGAGATAGCACCAGTAGCTTCGTACTGAACAGCACCGTTTGCGTCTGTCTTCTCATTGTCACCCTCGCCCTTGTCTGAATGCTGGCTTGATGATGGTTTATAACCGTAGATGTCCGCTACACGAGTGAGCATCTTACCAAGACCTGCATTGGCAGAACCAGGAATAACTGTGATAACTTCGTTTGTAGTCTCGTTGTATGAATAAGTACCTGCCCATTCGCCCCATGAACCAGACTTTGTATATCTAATGACTCCAAAACGTTCATTAGCTGAGCAGTACTGAGTAGCAAGTGGAGTTGTCTCATTCTTCAAGAAGTCATAGTAGAACTTTGCAGCCTTTTCGTAGTCACCCTGGTCTGCACCACGAAGGAGGTACAAGTCGCCAAGTACGAGACGGATTGGAATGAAACACATACGAGCAGAGATACCTGTATAACCGTTGTTCCAGCTACCATATTCGCTGCTTGGGCTACCATACTGAGGGTAACGAGTATCTACATATTCCAGAAGACCATCTGCAATGAGTCGTTCAACGAGATTATCCTTGTTAACGAGATTGCCGTTGTAGTCGAAGTTCTTGATTACATCAAGGCTTGAAACAGGCTCTGTGATGTAAGGAACAGAACCGTAGTTCTTCACGAGCTGGAGATAAGCCCAAGCACGGATAGCCTTTACCTGTGCATACTCAGGAATCATGTACTTGATATTGCTCTTGATGGCATTTGTGTCAGCATTTGCAATGTAGAAGTTACAGTTGTTGATTACATTGTAGTAGTCGCTAACCTGAAGCATTGTACAAGTCTGGTCCTTTGGATCGTCAAAGTTAGAGATGGCGAAAAGGGTATCAGTAGTGTAGTCGGTAGAAGTAACGAGGTCACCACGGATTTCGCCAAGGATTACCTGACGCTCTGCTACATCCTGCATGCATCGCATGATGCCGAGATAAGAGTAGAGAGTATCTTGAGCATTAACGTATGCCTTATCACCAGTCTCTACGCTCATCATATCTTCACATGAAGTCATGCTCGCACCCACTCCTCCGAGGAGAAGTGTGATGCCGAGAGCAGTCTTGATGAGATTTTTAAAATTATATGTTTTCATATACTTTCTTTTTTTAGAGGTTTATCTTAACACCGAGGTTGAATGAACGGTTGCTTGGAAGAAGACCAGCATCGATACCCTGATAGAGAACGCTGTTGCCGCAAGAGAACTCTGGATCAAGACCAGTGTAACGAGTGATTGTAACCAAGTTGTTTGCTTCGCCCCAGATTGTCAAGCCCTGAATCCATGAAAGGTTGAGTGGGAGCTTGTAAGAGAGGCGTACATTCTTGAGCTTGAGGAATGAGCCGTCCTCAATCCAACGGTCTGAGAAGCGTTCGTTCTCAACCCAATCTTCTGATTCCTTAGACAATGCGCGTGGCACATTAGTCTTCTGGCCTTCACAAGTCCAACGATTTACGATAGCCTTAGTCTGGTTGTAGAATCCGTTGCCTGCCTCAAGCTGACTGCGATTGTAGTTGTAAACATCGTTTCCAAGAGAGTACTTGAAGTTGATGTCGAGGCTCCAGTGCTTACCGAACTCGAAGTTAGTGTAGAAGTGACCGAAGATGTCTGGGTTAGGATCACCAATCTTTGTCTTATCAGCATTGTTAATGATACCATTGCCATCCATGTCAACGAAGTGAACATCACCTGCCTGGAAGTTGATGTATGGTTTGTTTGTCAAACCTGTAGGGTACTTGAGGTAGTCGTTGCCATTGTGAGCAGTGCTTGCCTCAGCATCAGATGCGAATACGCCTGCAGTCTTGTAACCATAGAATACACCAGCTGGATTGCCTACAGAAGTAAGGATTTCAGCTCCGTAAATCTTCTGAGTGTAGTCGCCAGTAGGAAGGGCAGTGATGTGGTTCTTGTAGTGACCAAGTGAGAGACCTGCCTGGAACTTGAAGTTCTTCTGGTTTACGATGATAGCGTTAACCTTTGCGTCTATACCTACGTTGCGGAGAGCACCGTCGTTAGTGTAGTAACCTGCAAGACCTGACATGTAGTTGATAGTCTGGTATGTTACGAGGTTGCTTGTGTTCTTAACGTAGAAGTCGATACTTGCCTGCAAACGGTTGTTGAGGAACGAACCATTGAGGTTTACGTCGAATGTACGAGTAGTTTCCCACTGGATTTCTGGGTTCTCAATGTTTGCAAGCTGAAGAGCTGTTGCAGTTGTGAGGAATCTGAACGACTTGAAGTAAGTGCGTGAAAGAGAGTAGTCGAGGTTATCGTTACCTGCCTCGTCGTAACCTACAGAGAGCTGGAGGTAGTTGAGACCGCGTGACTTCTTAACCCACTTCTCATTTGTGATAACCCATGAACCGCGGATGCTTGGGAAGAAGCCCCATGCAACACCTGCAATCTTGAGACCACCTGCTGCATTCTTACCGAAGCGTGATGATGTTTCTGCTGAGAGTGCACCTTCCAAGAAGTAAGTGTTCTTGATGCCATACTTTGCGTGAAGGTAGTATGCCATGTTGCGCCACTGGTCTTGGTTAGCATTAACTGAACGGAAGCTGAGTGAGTTCTTCATGTCTGGCATCTGGTCGTTACCAGCGTTGTAACCTGACATATAAGAGTCATCGAAGCTGTTGTTTGTGAAACGGAAACCACCGAAAACATCAATGTCGTGAATGCCGTAGTTGTTCTTCCAGTCGAAACGAAGGTCTTCGTAGAGTGAAGTCTCCTTAGAGAAGAGTGACTTAACGTGAGATGTCACATCACCATAACCCTCGATGTTGTAGCGTGGAGTACCTGCCTCTGGAAGATAATACTTCTCGTTTGAACGGTTGAGCTGATAAGCAAAACGGTTAGAGATAGTGAGGTGCTTGTTTACTTCCCACTTTGGCATGATGTTGAGGTTGAACTGTGTAACCTCCTGACGGTTCTTGTTTGAGCCTTCACCATTTTCAAGAATCCAGTATGGGTTTGCAAGAGCTGTGTTCTTACCGTAAGCACGAGCATAGTCGAATGGGTAGTTGTCATCGTTGATGTACTTACCTGCATATACTGATGACTCATGGAGCTTACCATCTTCGCCTGTGTAGTAACCATACTTAGAAAGGAATGGCGACTGGATAAGACCAAGCACATTTGGAGATGAGATAGTCGAACCATCGTAGTTTGCAGCCCATCCGTTATCACGGAGATTGTATGAGAGCTTAGAGTAAGCGAGGTCGAGCTGAGTAGTCAACTTGCTTGTGAGGTGGATGTCAGTGTTGAAACGGATGTTCAAACGGTCAAATCCATTGTTCTTAGCTGTTGACTGGCTGTTTGTATAACCGAGTGAGAGGTTGTACATAGCTACGTCATCACCACCTTGAACACCAACCTTGTAGTTCTGAGTTGCTGCTGTGCGATAGAGGCCATCGCTCCAGTCATTCTCGTTGTGGTACATAGGGTACCAGTAGTAGTTAGGGTTGCTGTTGAGGAATGGAATAGCTGTTGTTGGATACTTCTGTCCGTAGGTTGTTGTACCCATTACATCGCTGACATAGTTGCGATACTCTGCTGCATTCATCATTGGAGTTGTGTTTGGAGCAAGTTCGAAACCTGCATTCAAACTAACATCAATCTTTGTAGCCATAGAGTGACCACGCTTAGTGTTGATAAGAACAACACCGTTACCACCACGAGCACCGTAGATAGATGTAGCGTTCTTCATAACCTCAACGCTCTCGATATCATCTGGGTCAATACCTGAGAGGATGTTGTTGAAGAAACCATCGTGAATAGTTGCACGGTCAAGCTGTGGGTCGATAATCATACCATCGAGAACGATGAGTGGCTGAGCATTGATGTTGAGGGAATTGAGACCACGGATGAACATTGCAACACCCTGACCACGCATACCAGTGCGGTTGATAGTGTGAATGTCGCCTGAGAGCTGTGCGTCGATGTCCTCGTCAACATTGATAGCGCTTGTATTTGCGACAATGGCAGTAGCACTTGAAGTGATAGCTGTCTGCTTGTCATAAACCTTGTTGAAGCTTGATGAGTAGAGTGCTACTGCAGGAGCTGTGTTGCCGTCAAACGATACACGAACATCGTTGTATTCTGGTACAGAAATCCAGAGAGAGTTGACAAATACAGGAACCTTAACAGTATATTTACCGTTCTCATCAGTCATTACTGAGTAGCGTGAGTTTCCGTATGCCTGAACGCGTGCTCCGTCCATAGGAGTCTTTGTTGCAGCATCGTAAACGTATCCGCTCACTTCTTTCATCTCGTACTTAGGACCAACTTCTACCTTTGCCTTCTTTGGTGCGGCTTCAGTAGCAGTTTCCTGAGCAGAGAGGCATGTTGCTCCTGATAACATCATGAGACCAATGCCGACGCGAAGTACGTTCTGCTGAATTTTGTTGTTATTCTTCATTGTCTTAGTTGTATTAGGAGTTATTACCATTCTTTGGCTTTGAGGATAATAGAGTGAACCCAGATTTCACGAGAATAAACTGTCTTCTCGCTTGATGTGAAGTTACTCTTGATTTGGAGTACAGGGTAAGCATTCTTCAAACCTTCGTAACAGATAGGGAACTCAAAGTCACGAGCGATACAAACAGTATCGTTGTAGTGAGCAATACCGCTCTCATCCATCCATGCAGGATTTGAAACGAAATAGTTTGTGTTGTAGATGTTCTTACCAAGAGCATCCACTGCACCTTCTTCGAGGTTCTTCATTGCAACATTGTTCTGACGCTTTGTCTCATTATCGTATGAGAGGAATACGCGGAACTTATTAGGCAAGTTGTAGTCAGTGTTGTGACCAATAACTACGAATATGTCATACTTGCACGACTGAACATCAATAAGCTTGAAGTTTGCACCTGGATGAGCAGTTGAAGATGTTGCACCCATCACAAAGTAGTTGTACTTATATACAGAGTCGTATGGAGTGATACCGTCTTCTGCCAAGTTGTTTACAGCATTCTTGTCGTAAACCTTAGTTGTGTAGCTGTAACGACAGTTGTTATCATTCGACTCGAAGTAGTCTCTTGCGTCAAGGTTGAGTGTTGGAGCATAAACTGTTGTTGGCAAATTGAACTCGTTAACAATGTATGCGTAACCGTTACTTGTCTCTATTGGGTCTGCATTACCAAACATCTTTCCAAAATCTTCTACCTCGTGGCAATTCACCTTGTTAGTCTCGTTGAGAGTACCTACCTTCTTAAACTTGCTTTTTGAAGTAGAGATAAGTGAGTCCTTACGAGCATCAATAGCCTTGATGTCGTTGATAGAAGTGATTGGAATCTGCATTTCCTGCCAGTTGGCATTGAATACGAGGTTCTTTGCAATGGCATTCTTGCTACGGAGATTAACGATAGAGTCAATCTCTTCCTCTGAATAAACAGTCTCAACACCAGCAATAGTTGTATCCTTACCCGCTTCTGTCTGAGTATAGACATCCTGCTTGTAAGAGTTCTTGTACTTGTAGTAGAGCTTAGTCTTCTCAAGTGTCTTCTGCCATGCCTCGTTTGTTGGCATAATCATTACATAGTTACTATCCTCCTCTGTAAGATCTGCTTTCATGTAGTCTTCAGCATAGCGGTTTGTAACGTATGTGACAGAGTCAACGTATGTGATGACACCATTGACAGTAGGACCCTGAGTTGAAGCATACTCGTTGAACTTGTACTCCTGATAATACTTGATGAATGAGTTGAGGTCAGAGAGGTCAGGACGAGTAGCCATATACTCATAGAGGTTTGCCTGGTAGAACACTGGAGCATTTACGATGTGGAGAACACCATTCTTTGAACCAATGTTAGCGTCTTCTATGTGAGCGTTCTTGAGGGTACGCTTGTCATAGTTAAGCCATGCTGCCTTGTCGTTGAAGAGCTGAATCTTGATAGAGTCGTGAGCATTAGCAACGAAGCTGTAGCGAGCCATGTTGTTGCGGATAAGTTCCTTCTCAACCTTCCAGATGCTGTCTCTTATTCCTGTTGCGATGAGGTTCTTGTAGTACTGATAGTCGAAAGAACCATTGACAGGAGCCCAAACTGTGAATGTCTGTTCACCGTTAAGCACTTCAGCGTATGTCTGAGGTGTTGCCTTCTCTTCTGTCTGAGAGAAACGAACACTCTGAAGGATGTCGGCGTAGTCAGATGTGTTTGGGTTGCTCTTGATGTTTTCCCAGATAGTCTTCTGACCGAGAACATCAGAGTTTACGTCGAAATGGTCGTCGGTACAAGCTGTGAAGCCAGTAGCGAAAAGCGCTGACACCATTGCACCTGTGAGCCATTTTGTTGATTTATTATTATTCATATTTATATACATTATTTATAGCAATGGGACCCGAGTGAGCCCCATTGCATGGGGTTGATTACCATTTGTCTTCTGCTTCTTCGCCAGCATATACTGACTTAGGAACGATTTCGAGGTAGTCGTAGAAGAACTCTGCACCAGAGTTAGCAAGTACCGACTTGAATCGAATCCAATATGTCTTACCAGCTTCAAGCTGTCCCATGTAGATAATCTTGCGGACACATCTGTAGTCAACGTCACGACCAGTCTTACCATTCTCGAACTGAATGTACTTAGGTGCCTTCATGAATCCGAGGTTACGCATAGCCTTGTCGTTTTCGTTGATGGCATCATCGTCGCCGAGTTTAGCGTCGTCAACCCAACCTGTTGCTGTCTGGGCAACACCTGAGCTCTGACGGAGGTCGAGTGGAATACCGATAGCAGGGAGGTTGTCCTTGTTTGTACCAACATATACCTGTGCCATACCGCGGTTATCGTTTGAGTTGATACCGTAACGGATTTCGTATGTACCAGTGTAAGGCACTGGAGGAAGCTTCATTGTGAAGTCGAGCACACCAGTGATGTTCATCTCGTCAATCTGGTAGTTCATCCATGAACCAGACGAACCTGAGTAGCTACCATTCACGAGGTATGTGAAGTAAGTCTCCTTCGACATGTTGTAGATGTTGTCACAGTAGTCTGGAGTTACAATCCAGTTGTGGCTTCTGTCTTCGTGTCCGTACTGACGGATATTGTTAGTCAAGAACTCAGGGAAGAGTGATGTAACATCATAACGCATACGTTCGTTAAGTACCTTCTTTGAAACTGTCTCGTTCCATACGAGGATACCATCGATAGGGAAGTAGAAACCATTGAGGGCATCGTTCTTGATGTTGCCATTAGTAGGGCGAACTCTAATACCTGGAATAGTGATTTCTGCAGTACGTTCCTTATATGTTGTCTTGTTGTAAACGCTGACACGGTTGAGCATCATGTTACCACGAATACCAGTTACCTTTACAGAACGGCGCTGAACACCCATTGTCTCCCAGTATTCCCATGCGTTAACATAGAACTGAGAAGCTGTACGTGTCTTGAGCATACTTGGTGTACAACCGTATTCGTTAGCGAAGTTTACGAGGTGGTTGTAAGTAAGACGCTCTGGAAGGATATGGTAAGCAACGAACTGATTGAGCCAGTTGTAGTCGCTATCATAGTCATAATCTTCCCAACTTGTTGTGTGTCCCTGGTTAGTGTCATCGTCGAATGTGGCATTAGCCTGGAGCCAAGTCTTGAGGTCTTGAATGTTGTTGATACCGTTAGCCTTGAATATCGAGTCTGTCTCTACGAAGATTGTATGACCTAAGAGTCGATGTTCTGGGTAATGAGGGTTGAAGTCCTTACCAGGAATAGCCTGTATGCTACCTGGAATATCACCATTTTCTACCCAACGGTCGTACCATGCTTCGTCCTTAACCTGCTGGAGCTTCTTGTCCCAACCAGTCTCTTTGAGGAGGGAACCGAAGAAACGTGTGTTTTCAGAAATCATCACGAGGTCGGCAACAGATGCGTTTGAAGGACTGAGTACCTTGTCGATAGTGTGAACATAACCATTCTCAACCTCTTCGTCTTCTGTTGACTGGATGATACGAGAGTCTGTGTTAACGAAGATGAGAGTCTTGCCATCAGTGTCGTTGTCGAAGCTGATAGTGACGAAACGGTCATTCATGTTTGTCATACCGAGCGCACCTTCCTCAAAGTCAGTCTGTGCATAAGCCTTAACATCACCGTTCTGGATGATTGAGTTGAACACGAGTGCTTCTGCTACAGAGTCACTGATTTCAGAAAGCTTATTGCTGTCAAGCTGACCGATTTTATGGAGAGAGTCGATGTACGCCTGAATGGCTTCGTTAGTAGGAGCAAAGCAAGTGTAGTTACCACGAGCAGAAAGGAGTTCCTTCATTGTCGATTCAGAACGCTTGCTTGGGTGAACCTTACCAAGAATCTCGAGGTAGCTGCTGAACATGTTTGGACGGTTCTCGAAGTAGTCAATCATCATCTCACCTGTGAAGGTGTAGAGATTGCTTTCGTCGATATTCTCCGAACAAGAACTCAGAGCCATTATGGCTACTGCAACCGTCATGATTGCTGAGCCACATGCATTCTTAATATATTTAGTAATTTTCATTGTCTTATATCTTTAGTAGTTACTTTATCTGCCGATACGTTCAGAAGATTCGTTCATCTGCCAAACACCATTCTGATAGAGAAGGTCGTTGTTGATGATTTCGTCATCAAAGACAGGAGAGAAGAGGCTCTGGATAGTAGCGAGCTTAGCACGGATAGCCTTGCTGTTGCTTGCATACTTACGACAGAGGATGTCGAGCATAGGAGCAGTCTTGCCGTGACGCTGAGCATAGCGAACAAGGTCGTACCAACGCTTACCTTCGCCGATGAACTCACGCTGACGTTCTGCAAGAACGAGCTTCTCAATGTCGTCCTGTGTTGCGAATGAAGTGAACTTAAGCGAGTCAGTAGCAGCCTTGCTGTTGTTCTTCTCGTAAGCGTATGGATTAGAACGCTTGAACACTTCGCGTACATAGTTGAATGCAGTCATGAGGTTTTCCTCGTCAGCATAGAGCTGTGACATTGCTTCTGCCTTCATAAGGAAAATTTCAGACATACGATATACAATCCAGTTTGCATTGAGGTTTGATGTAGAACGCAAGCCAGTAGTTACCATCATAGTTGATGCTGTGTTGTCCTGCATCATGATAGCCGATCTGCTACTTGTCTGATCCAAAAGTTCGACGACATATTTACCTATATCAAATGTTGTCTGTCCAACACCCACATACTGGATGCTTTCCCAACGGCGGTAGTCGGTGCGTGTGAACACCTTATCTGGAGTTGGAGTGTTAGGGCCTTCAGAAACACTTTCGAAGAGTGAAAGAGCACCTGTGAATGCACCTGGCTTATTATCTCTGATATTGTAGAAGAGGTCGGTAATCATTGTGTTGTTGTATGATATACCATGAACCTGAAGTTCAAAGATTGACTCATCAGAGTTTCCGTCACCAAAGATGCGGTCGTATGCGATATTGTCTGCATGTCTAACAGTAACAGGAAGGTTTGAAAGACTTGATGTCTGTCCTACCTCATTCTGTTCAAGGAGGTCTTCAAGGATGAGTTCAATAGATGAGCCGCTAAGAATCTGACCCTTCTTTCTGAGGTCCTTAAGTTTTTCTTCCTTACAGATTTCGATAACCTTATCACAGTATTCGATACACTTCTGGTAGTCGCTCTCAGCGGATGTAGAGTAAACCTCATCGCGCTGTCCTAATTCATTGCGAACCTCTGTGAGGTTAGTGAAAGGCTTGTTGTTACCAGCCTTGTAACTTGCTCTCCAGAGATAAACGTCTGCGAGGAGTGCATAGATAGACTTGAGAGTGACACGACCCTTGTTATAAACAGTATTGCCGTAGTCAGTCATGGCGTATGGTGCAACGCTTTCGAGGTCGTTCACGATACTGTCAAGAACTGCGAGCTGAGTGCTCTGTGGGAGGCGAAGTTCCTGTGAGTCGTTGTTGTAGTCTTGTGTTACATAAGGTATTTCACCAAATGTGCGGACCAATGTGAAGTGCATGAAAGCACGGAGAGTGACTGCTTCTGCACGCATTGGCAACCAGTCGCCCATAGAGAATGATTCATCTGTTGCAACCACATCAGGACCATGCACGATGACCTTGTTACAGTAGTTGATAGCCTTGTATGCACTTGTCCAGTTGAATCGGTTGTATGTAGGCAAGAGGTTAGCGTTCATGATGTTTGCTACCATACCTGTAGCAGTCTGAGTGGTTGAACGCTCAAAGTTGTCAGAACGCTCTTCTCCCCACTGTACATACTTGCTGAGCATGTCGTTGCTTACAATCTGCTTGTAGCATCCGAGGATAGCGTTTTCGAGGTCATTCTTGTCCTTCCAGAAGTTCTCCTCTACGATTGAGTATGTAGGGGTGATGGTAAGGAAGTCGTTACAAGAAGATAAGAGTGCGCTGCCACCAACTGCACTGAGTGCTATGAGGAGTGTAGCTCTAACGACCTTCTTAATATTATATTTTTTCATAATTCTATATATTATCTGTTAGAATCCAATGTTAGCACTTAAAGTGAATGACTTAGAACGTGGAGTCTTCGAGTTGTCGTAGCAAACACCCCATGAACCGTAGCTTACTTCAGGGTCAACACCTGTGTACTTAGTGAGTACGAAGAGGTTGTTAGCTGAGAGAGTGAAGCGAACAGAGTTCATACCAGCCTTCTTAACCCAGTTTGTTGGGAGGCTATAACCGAGCTGCATGTACTGGAGGCGGAGATAGTCACCTCTTTCTACATAGCGGTCGCTTGCAAGTGAGTTGTAGCTTGCACCGATGCTTGCGTTCATAGCACGTGGGATTTCTGTCACGTCACCATTCTTTCTCCATCTCCATGCCACAGCCTGACTCTGGTTAATGTTTGTACGCATTGACTCGTTGTTGAGACGTGCCATGTTAGCAATGCGGTTGCCAAGACGGTAGTTGAAAGAGAACTTGAGTGTCCAAGCTCCGTAAGTGAAGTTAAGGCCGAAACCACCATTAAGCTTAGGGTTAGAGTTGCCGAGGTAAACGATATCGAGCTCGTTGATCTGACCGTCATGGTTTACATCTTCGTACATCACATCACCACCCTTGAACATGTAGTTCTTGTCACCGTAGTTGTAGTACATGTGGAGTGGGTTACCCTTTGCATCGTAGAGGATGTTGCCTTCAGCATCGCGTGCTACAGGAACAGTAGCGTTTTCTCCTCTGCGCTCAGCAGCAGCTGCAGTGTTCTCGCCGTAAGTCTTGGCAGAGAGTTCTGTGTAACCGCTGTGGTCGTAGTCGTATGCATATACACCCTTGAAACGGAAGCCATAGATAGAACCTACTGCATTACCAACCTGAATACGCTTGAGGTAGTTAGCGTTGTTGTAGTTGAAGTTAGGGTTCATGCTGAGGAGCACTGTTGGGTCCATCTCAGTGATAGTATTGATGTTCTGAGCAATGTTGAATGTAGCAGACATTCTGAACTTGCCAGCCTTTACAAAGTCTTTTGTGTTGACATAGAGTTCCCAACCCTGGTTGCGCATGCTACCTACGTTTCTCCAACCGAGTGAGGCGAAACCTGTAGAGTTTGGAATACCTACACCCTCCATGAGAAGGTCAGAAGTACGCTTGTCGTAGTAGTTGAAGTCGAACTGAATCATGTCGTTGAAGAGGTTCAAGTAACCACCAAGGTTCCATGACTGAGTTGATTCCCACTTGAGGTCTGTGAGTCGGAGGTTGTTTGGAGTAATGGCAGTACCAGTGTAGGCACCTGAACCATAGTTACCAGCATCATTGTATGAGTTGTACATAAGGTATTCATCTCTTGGCTGACGACCTACACGACCCCAAGAAGCCTTGAATGAGAGGAGTGAGATGTACTTGTCTGCATGAACACCCTCCCAGAATGGTTCGTCAGTGATGTTCCAACGACCTGAGATACCAGGGAATGTACCCCACTTGCGTCCTGCACCGAACTTAGTAGAACCATCTCGACGAACTGTAGCATCGAGTGAGTAGCGACCGTCGAAGAAACCGACGTGAGCACTTGCAAGCATAGATGCGCTGCGCCATTCGCCTGTACCAGAGGTAGTTGAAGTGATGTAGTTTTCTACAGCACTTGAGTTAAGTCCTGTTGGAACACCAAATCCTGCCTTGTACTGCTTTGTACTGTTACCTGTTGTGATTTCAAACTGTCCCATGAGACTTGCAGAAATAACTTCTGTGTTGAACTTAGGGATGAAGATGAGTTTCTCACGGTTAGTGAAAGCGAGCGACTTGTATTCGTTGTTAGAAGTAATGTTACCTGTACCCTTGTCCCATGAGTCTGTAGTGAGTTCTTTACCGTAGTAAGTGTTTACCGACTCATTATAGATATCCATATAGACCTCAGCATTGAGGTTGAGCTGATGACCTTCTTCCTCGTTCTTAGCAAGGAGCTTGTACTGGAGGTTGAACTGAGGGTTGATACGGTAAGTTGACTGGTTGTTGAATGCAAGGTTTGCAATAGCAACAGGGTTACCGATGTTCTTCATGTCAGAGAGATAGTATGAACTGCGGTAGTTGCTTGCTGCTGCACCTCTTTCTCCTGTAGGGAGCATCTTGTAGTAGTCACCAGTGAGGTTACCGTACTGGTCGTATTCGTAGATACTCATGTTAGGCATTGCGTTGTATGCCTTACCGAGAATAGAAGTTGTAGTAGAACCGTCCCAGTTACGGTGGTTGTCAGTGTAAGTGAGGGCGAAGTTAGTAGAGAAGCGGATACGGTCAGACACGTCGTAGTCGAGTACGAGACGAGTACTGAAACGGTCGAGAGTCTGCTTGATGATTGTACCTGTCTGATGGTCGTAACCACCTGAGATACGGAACTTTGCCTTCTCACCACCACCACTGAGAGTGAGGTAGTAGTTGTGAGTCTGTCCGAACTGGTTAACAGCCTTCACCCAGTCAGTGTTCTTGTTAAAGTTGTAGTACTGAACAGGGTAAGCCTTGTCGTAGTTGAGTTCGACCATATCTGCAGTGGCAGTGTTCTGCTTAGGGTTGAAGTAAGCCTCCTTGAGCATCATAGTGTAGCCGTCACCATCGAGCATGTTGAGTCCTGATGGAGCCCATGAACCTGTGAAGCGGTAAGAGAAGTTGATGCGAGTCTTACCAGCGGCACCACGACGAGTAGTGATTTCGATTACACCGTTAGCACCCTTAGAACCCCAGATAGCAGTAGCGGCAGCGTCCTTGAGTACCTTGATTTCCTTGATATCCTCAGGGTTAACTGAGAGGAGGGTAGAGAACTGCTCCTCGTTGTCGAGGTCTTCGAAGTTGATGTCCTGTGCGTCTGAAGGGAGGTCGAAGATATTACCATCCACTACGATGAGTGGTTCTGCCGAACCGTTGATAGTGCTGACACCACGCATACGCATTGATGTACCTGCACCAAGGTTACCTGAGTTCGAGATGATATCGAGACCTGCAATCTTACCCTGGAGGGCTTCGTCAGCAGATGCGAAAGAAAGACCCTGCACATCGTCCATGCTCATTGTCTGTGTAGCAACAGAGATTTCCTTCAATGGGATGGTCATACCGTTGCTCTGTGCCTTTGGCTTAGCCTTTACGACAACTTCCTGGAGTGTGTTGGCATCCACGAGGTGGATGTTGTACTTAGTCTTAGTAGTACCGATAACCTCGCTGTGAGTCTTCATACCGATGTACGAAACAACGAGCTTATCCTTAGGGTTCTTGATGACCATAGAGAAGTTACCATTGATATCAGTAACACAAGCCTCTACGATACGGTTGTTGTTATCACGCTCAACGACGTTTGCCATAGCTACACCACCGAAGTCGTCAGTGACTGTACCCGAGATGCGTCGCGACTGAGCGAATGCTGAACTTACACAGAAGAACAGCACGATTGTTGTGATGATAAACTTAATCTTGTTCATATTGCGTTCTATGTAAGTTGTTATTATTCCTTTAATCTAAATTTATTAAGGTACGCGCGCGCCTTAGCAGGTGAAGCCCAATCGCTGTCATATCTGCCGTTAGCGTAAGTCTTGTAGTCGAGCACACCGTCAATACCGTGAATCACAGCACTTGAGCTTGAAGTGATAGTATTTGCGATGGCACTCTGCTGACCTGCAGTGATGTAGTCGCGAGCGATGATGTTCTTGTTGTTTGTAATCTTGCGAGTATGACCTGCTAAGTCCTGAATAGTGAGTGAGCCATTACCCTCAGAAGAAACCTTAACCTTGCAATAAACACCAGTCTCGCTGTTGATAGTTGCAGTTTCGTACTGTGTAGTAGCGATGGCAGGTGCATCAGCAAATACGCTGTTATCCTGGAAGTGATACTTCACGAAGTTCACGATAGCAGTAATCATAGCCTTAACCTTGATGTTGCGCTCCTCTTCCTGTTCTGGAGTGAGGTCAGTCTTCTCGTCATCCTCAAGGTCGAGTTGGAGAATATCGCGAACGTCCTGCCATGTTGGAAGACCAGCAGCGTATGCTGCCTGCATAGCATCATTGTTAGGAACATAAACAGTATAGCGGTAGTTGTTGAAGAAACGAACATTAGTAGCCTTTTCCTTCACGTCGCCTGTTACAGGGTCGAAGCAAGGGATACCCTTGTTATCAACGAATACCTTATATTTAGCCTGTTCTGAAGTGGCAGTGATACCAATCTCCTTGAGTACACTCTCATCAGTGTTACAGAGTTCGAGGAACTCGCTGAACTCAGGATTGTTGTAGAGGGCAGAATAAACAGACTCGATAGTTGGCATCATTGGTTCGTTAATCATGTATGCGAAACCGTTACCATAACCGAATGACTGCTTTGACTTGTCGTCGAAGCCGATGACGTTACACTCTGTGTTGTTAGCAATCTGCCAACCGCCCTTCACCTTCATACCTTCCTTGCGCTTAGTTGCGTCCTCAGACAGGATGACAGCACCGTTCTTCGATACGAAGTAGTTCTGGTTAATCTCCATACCAGTCTCGGTCTCGTCGTAACCAGTGATTTCGGTGTTGTCCTCGTGGATGATAGTGTGAGTCTCGAGCATATCCTTGAGTCGGTTACCGAAAGTCTTCTCCGAGATGTTTTCAGTAGTCTTCAATGCACCGAGTTCGCCAGTGTGTGTAGCGATGTCGTAGTAGTACTCATAGCTTGCCACCTTTGGCTTCTTAGTCTTCTCATCCCATGTGTAGAGGTAAGCACGTCCCTTGAGTCTTGACGAACCGTCGCGTTCTGGGTTGTAGAACGAGATAGGGTCAACATAGAGGAAGTTGTTGTCGTTTGGCACGAAGAATGAGAAACGTGAACTCATTGCGAGGAGGTAAGCGTAGTAGTTTGTTGGGATATCGCCGAGCTTAGCCGACTGGATAGCCCAGTTGAAGATGCGTTTATCTGTCTCAACGTATGCTGGAGCACTGACAGCTGCATATTCAGCAGGTGTTGTTACTTCATCCATGAGGTAAACGACACCGTTGTTTGCAAGCTTCACGTCAATGATATTATCAACATGGTAGTTTTTATCCTCGTCAAACATAGCATCCTGTGCAGAGTTCTTGATAGTGGCGAACTTGCTTGGCACACTATTGTTGAACGACTCCTTCATGAGGTTGTTCACGAGGGCACGAATTGTCTGACGTGGAATCATGTCGATAGCTTGATATACGAGGTCGTAGTCAGTAGTTTCCTCGTCAATCTGGCCGAGGAACTCAGGTGCGTAAGCGTTCACGAGGAAGCGACCACCGCCTCCCTTGCCGAAGAAATACTCCATGAGTTTCTTGTCTGTAGGAGCGAAGATGACAGCCATGTCCTCTTCCTTCTGAATCTGCTGATCTACACGGTACCAGTTCCATCCTGGGTCGAATGGGAGAGGCTTGTTCGAACTGTTGTCGAAGATGTTGTTACCGCTTGGGTTGCCGAGTGGGTCTGTACCTCTATCGTTGAAGAGTTCAGTGTTGTTCTGTGAACGGAGAGCGAAGTAACGCTTCTGGAACACAGAGTCAACATCATTGCCGTAGAGCAAACGGTAGCGCTCAGTGAGAGTGCTATTATAGAAAGGAGCAGAGAAGCGGTCGAGGAGGTGACTGAAAATCTTTGTATTCTCTCCAGTGCGGAGAACCTCAGCCATGTTCTGTGGAGTGACGAGCACCTTGTCGAGTACGTTGATGTAACCGTTCTGGCAAGTCACGTCCTGCTTAATAACCTTACAGTCGTAAATGTATGCGTCAGTGCTTGAGCGCTGCTGACCAACGAGGCGTTCAAAGTCACTGTTAGTGATGTTCTTCTGTGCCATCTGAGTAGCGAGGAAGTGAGTCATCATAGGGTTAGTAGCATCGAGAGCCACATATATACCCTTAGGGTTCTCACGGAAACGCTTCCAGTAGTCCACATCCTCAGGGTTGTAGTTCACAGGGAGGTCCTGAGCGAAGAGGTGAGGGATAGAGTCAGTCACGTCAGTAGCAGTCTCGCGACGGAGGCACTGTCCCTTTACAGGCTCGTCGTTGTCACCACCACCAGCAGGTGTGCTTGACATCATTTCGAGCAAGTAAGCATTGTTGATCATAGCAGAGTTGAGCAGCAACTTCTTCTGAGCGAGTGTGAGTTCAGCATAACTCTTCACGCCCCAAGGGTTGTCCTGGAAGAATCTGTCGAACGCAGCATCATCTGCCACGAACAAAGTCTTCGAACCAGTCTTGCCCAATACTTCTGCATAATCCAAATCATCAATGAGCTTGATGAAGTTCTTGTAGTTTCCGTCCGTCTGCAGATAACCGTAGATGCTTGAGCCCAACCAAGAAGGATTCTCATTATCCCACTTGTAGTCGTCAGCACACGATGACACTGCTCCTGCAACAGAAACAACGCATAATGCCTTAATGGCGTTGCGTCTTAGATTACAAAAGCTTTTGAACATAATTTTTAGGTTTTTATATTGATTAAGTTTGTTATGTTTTCCTAAGATTGGGTAGTCAATAATAGGTGATTAGTTTGGTAATTCTCTTAAGATATATATCTTAAAACGTACAAATTTAAGCATCATTAACGAAACGAGCAAAGAAAAGGCAATCATAATACATTTACTTTAACAAATTTTAAGAAATAATACATTTTTTTGCAGATTTACATTCAAATCTATTCCACTTTTCAAATAAACTTATTATCTTTGTACGCTTAATCATCGAACATGGAACAAAATCTATATACACTTACGAGTCTTGTGACAGGTTCAGTCATGCTGATACTCTTCTTCATGCTCATCTTCCTTCATGTGCCACAGCGCAACGAATGGAAGCGATTTCTTGTGTCCATACGACTCATTGCAGCAGCATGTTTCTTGCTTAGTGCCAACAACTTAAGCTCTTTTCTTCTACATACAGATGATGAGAAGGCAGAGGTCGGTTTCCTGCTTCCAATCATCACCTTAGTTGTAGGTAGTTTTCAGGCACTTTTGTTCACCGTAACAAGCACAATGCTGCTTACCTCCACCGCCATTCGTTTGCGTCGAGCCATGCAGCATCTACTGTGCCTCACCCCCCTTTCCATCATCAGCATTATAATATATGTCAAGTGTCCTTCCATGCGACAAGGCACATTGATATTTGGATGCATCGCCTATACTTTATATATAATATACCTCACGTTCTTCTTCAACCAGCATTTCCGTCTGTCGGTAAAGCGAATAGAGGATGTATATGACGACGACATGATGTCACGCCTAAAGTGGGTTCGCAACTTCTTCTATGGAGCCCTTGCAGTAGGTGTCTATGCCCTCGTCGTAGCCATCTTCCCATACCCCCTGGTGTATAACATTTTCAAGATTATGGTACCAGTTTACTACACCTATGCAGTGATTCATCTGCTCAACTATGTGCCTACATCAGCCTTCGTGGTCAAGACCTTCTCTTTGGGTGAAACATCACAAACCGACATACAGTCAGAGTCTCAAATTCAGACCATCACCGTAGCTAACGCCCTGGACTCGTGGGTATCAGCTCGTCGCTATGCCATAGCCGATGCCACAGTGGATGAGATTATCGAAGAACTCAATGTCAGCAAGGCAGATTTCAACACATACTTCAAGACCGAACTCAACACTCAGTTCCGCACATGGCGACGTGAACTCCGCATTCGTGAAGCTATGCGCCTGATGGACACCAACCCCGCCATCAGTGTTCCCGAACTCATGAACGAAGTGGGCTACAAGGACCGTTCAAACTTCTACAAGGACTTCCAGCAAATATCGGGAAAGACCTTGAAGGAATACAGAGAACAACTGTAAAGACTATAAACCAAACACTATAGATTTTGCAACATATACCCCGTATGTGGTGTGGTATTTCATGATATTCAGCGAAATACCACACCATTCTTTTTGTCCTAAGACAATATTATATATTATATTTGCGGAGAGATTTTAAGTTAAACCTATTAACCTAACCTACATTTATTTTATTTATGAGAAGAATTTTATCTTGTCTCGCATTATCTGTTTTAGTTGCTATGACAGCTAATGCTCAGGTTCTAAAGCCTAAGACCATCAACATCACTTTTGGTGGTCGAGGTGAGAGTACCGTTGTTGATGAGGTTACAGTAGAAAACCTCTCTCGTCCTTCATCCCTTACAGCCACAGTCACACTCAGTGGTAGCGACATCTTGAAGCTGACCAATGTGGCAGACGATGCAAATGGCATTGAAAGTGTTCAGGAGGCTATTACACGACCAATAGTGTATCCAAGTCCTGCATACGGCGACGGAACACTCGTGTTTGATGCTCCAAAAGAAGGTGAAATCAGTGTTCGCCTTGTCAATGCAAGTGGTGTTGTCATGTCATCATCTAAGTTCTATGTCAAGAAAGGTCGCCATACAGTGACACTCCCTGCACAGACCACAGGTTTCTATGCTGTAAGCATCGTAGGTGCAGGTATGAAGAACAGTGTGAAGTGGATGAGTGCAGGCACAAGTCGTAGTTTCTCTGGCATGGCACTCGATAGGGTAGCAACTAATCGCCAGTTGCCTCTCGTGACTCTCGCTACTCGTGCCGAAAGCAATGTAAATCAAGTTGCTATGTACTACGAGGAGGGTGATGTACTTCGTTTCACTGGTTCCAGTGGCAAGATGCGTACCATTGTCATGAACTCCCCAACTTGTGACCACGACATCATGTTCGACTTCTACAAGTGTGAAGATGCCAACGGATATAACTACACCGTTGTTCGTGCTGGCGATATGTTGTGGATGACAGAAGATGTGCATCCTCAAATCGGACTGAGTTGGTTGCTTTGTCTTAGTGAGGGAACTAAATCTCTTTGGAATTCTGTTGATCCAAACACTCCTATGCAGATTGAAATGGATGGTGTTGCTTACTTCAATAAACCTGCAGCACTTAGGGCTTTGCCTGAAGGTTGGAGTCTTCCATCTGCTGGTGAAGTTGAGTATCTTGCTAATGCTCTTGGAGGCAAAGATGTTGCTGGCAATAAAATTAAAGATCATAGCATTGATTGGAGCTCGCCAATCACTGGCATTGACAGTATTTCGTTTGGTGCAAAAGCTCTCGGTTATATTTATCCAGGTACAGATGGTGCTGTGCTTGCAAATAAAGGTTTTACAGGAGCTTGGTTTCTTTCCAATACAATAGAAAAAGGTTGTTTGGCTACTTTTGAAATTAGAGCCGATGATTCAGAACTCTTAAATTCTGTTGGTGGTAAGGGAACAAAAAACTTTGCTTTCCCTCTACGTGGTATGCGTCATGTGCCATCGCCATATCACCAGATGATGAAACACATGGGTCTTAGTGGTGATGATACTTCATATGATGTTCAAAATGGTCCTCTTGGACAATTTTACAATCTCTCTACTGGTCGTACAAGTATCTGGTACAACTTTACTGGAGACCAGTACCGAGAAGCAAAGATGGAGAAAAGAAGTGGTGAACTCTACAAATTAGCAAATAAGGGTTCATGGTCGATTGCAAATAAAGAGGTTATGCCAATGCGAGACCTCAACCAGAATGGTGATAATGTACTCCGTAAAATGGCAGCTCAGGATAATCAAAGAGGTTATCAGAATACAATCTATGCAGAGTGGTCGCGTCCATTCCATCTTTGGGTAGGAAAAGACGAAGATATGGTATGGGGTGAAGGTACTGTAAATTTGTGGATATACGGTGATGAAACAAATAATTTTGCTCAAGTAATGGCTACACTTAAAGACAAAAGTGGTAGAGACTACAAGTTCACATATCCTAAATTGTCAAAGATTGAGAGAAGGGGTGGTGAATATCCGGAAGATCCCTTCAGTGATGTACGCTATGACTATGCCCTTCGTTGTTTCAACATCAAGTGCATCAACGATATGACTGGTGATGGAATTGATGAAATCGTCATGAATGTAGGCGAAAAGGTTGCAATCTTCGATGGTGCTACATTTACTTTGATTGATGATATGCAGTACAATCAGGAGAATACAACAATTCTCGGTCATAGTTCTGTACGAATTGAAGTGGCTGATGTTGACAATGATGGACTCGAGGACTTGTTGGTTCTCGTAGCTAATAGAAATAATTCTTGTAGTCTTAAGATATATTCGCATGGTGATTTCAAGAAGAATGTTATAAGCGACATCTCAATTCCAAGATACGGCACTCATAACGATGTAAAAGTAGGTAGTTGTTGTGGAATGCCATTCAAAGAAATTGCCGTTCTCACTCGTACTATGACAGACTCTAAAAATCTTGCTAAATATGCTTATCTCCAGATGTACAGATTGAGTAAAGACAATAAAGGTAATTATGGATATGAGACTGTCATTAATAATGCTGAGATTGATGGTTTCGGAGAACCTGATGGACATTGTCACGTCGGTAACTGCCAGCTTACATTTGCTTATCTACGTGGACACACTTATAATCAAGACCTTATAGTAGCTGATGGACTCTGGAGAGCAGAAAATGGAGAAACAGCACCAAAATACAGTGGTTTCAGTCCTTTGGGTTTCACAAAAAATAATCGTGTATGTAGTATCTATGCCGACTGTATCATTACAAATGACCATAATGGTGTGGGAAAGGACTGGTTGATGTTCTTTAGAAGTTGTAACAATTACGACATAACTGGAGCAATGACTATTTTCACGCATCTATGTGAAATTGCACTTAAAAGTGATAAAGAATATGATATGTGGACTAATTTCAATAGCAGTTACATGCAATATTGTACTCAAGGAGCTAAACATGATGTTAACGTAAATAACTGGGATACATCTAATGGTGTTTTCAATGCGGAAGCAGAATTGATGTATTGGAATAATGATAGGGGTGGAGAACGCTGTTCAAATCCAACTTTAGTTGCTGCTCGTTCTCGTGAATTGGCAAGAACTTACAAGTTAGAAAGTTACGATAGAGCATTTTCTGAACCACGAATTTATGCTCTTCTTGCCGCTGCTCCATATTTTGAGGGGTATAATGAACCTGGCGAAACAACTTGGGGAACAATCAACAATACCGAAAATGGTGTGATGACATCTGACGAGTTCTCATCTTCTGTCATTCTCGGATTTGAACACGAAATTACAGCTCCTGTTGTGGGCATAAAACTTGCAGATATAGAAGTAACTGCCAAAATCACTGCAGAAACAAGCGTTTCTCATGGCTATTCTGTAAGTAGAGAGTTTGGCGAGACACATATCGCAGAGGAAGATGACCGTGTTATTCTTCAGCTTTCTCCTTACGAGCAATTTGCTTATCGATGCCTTAACAGTCCAAACATTGATGAAATAGGTGGTTTGCTAACTGTATCTATGCCAATGCAGCGTATATTCACAGGAATTACTCTTGATGACTATAATCGTCTTGTTGCTGACCAGCCAGGTGTGCCACAGCTTACGAAGTTATTCACTCATACTCCAGGTGATCCATTTACTTATCCTAACGATGAATCTTACTTCAAGACAAATGTCAAGAATGGAAAATTGTTATGGGCACACGGATATAATGACCAAGAAACGCTTGCAGAAATAGGTTCTGGTGGTAAGACTACACGAACCATATCTCTTTCAACTGCCGAAACTGATGTGGCTTCCAATACTTACGGGTTTGAAACAGAGATTGTAACAACTGTTGCAGATGTAAAGTTAGGTACAGGCTTTGGATATAATCATACAAACGAGAACAGCCATACTGTAGCCAAGACACATGAAGTTTCTGCAACAGTAAGTGGACGAAAGTCCCTCTCTGATAACGACAAGAACTTCGCTTGGAACCTCTGTTGGTTCGACTACGAACTCAACAAACAGAAGTTCCCAGTATTGCACTACATCGTGAAGAAGAGAAAGTAATCTCTTCATCACTCCCCCCCCCACACACCAAAGAAGGCTACTCCCCACCGAGCAGCCTTCTTTTCATGTTTAGTAATACCTGAATGCAGCGCAAACTACGCTCCGCTTGTCCCAGTAACCATTCCCCTCCCTTTTAATGGGAGGGGTCAGGGGAGGGTCTGCTTCTTTCTTACGCTCCGTACGCCTTAGCCTTTGCCTCAGCCTCGTCCTTCTTTGTCATTACA
>CALBJW010000205.1 GCA_937893145.1 uncultured Prevotellaceae bacterium
TGATGTTCACACCCGGACCGAGCAACATAGTCTTGCCACGATACAGAGCCTCCTCACCAATGCTGTTACCGTAGAGGACACCCATCTCTGGGTTCCACGAGGCAGCGAGAGCTGTGAGAGCAGGAAAACATACACACGAGTCGTTTGTCCATCCTGCCTGTCTCCATTCATCCCAAAGCACCTCAGGGCGAACACCGTGAGGACCATCGCTCATCCACACATCAGGAATGCCGAGTCGAGGCACACCAGCACTCGAGAACTTGCTCTGAGCATGTGTCATCTTGACCTTCTCCTCGAGAGTCATGCGCGAGAGTGCATCCTCCACTCTCACCTCCACAGGAAGTGATGTGTCGAGGTATTTTTGAGCATACGAAGGGAGTGCTACGAGCATCATGCCCATAGCTATAAACTTAGAAATACATTTCATGATAACTATTGGATTTTACTTTTGGAAAACACGAACATAGTCCACTTCCATAGTGACAGGAAGCACGCTCTCGTCCACACCCTGAGAGCCACCCCAGTCGCCACCCCACGCAAGATTGAGGATAGGGTAGAAAGCAACATGGAAAGGCCATGTGTTGTCATCGTTCTTCTTGTCATTCACGAAAGTGAGTTGCTTCTTTCCATCAACATAAGTCTGGATATAGTCCTCTGTCCATTCAAGAGTGTAGATGTGGAACTCGCCCTCAGCACCCGAACAGTTCATCTCGTGAGTCTTCTGAGTGCCGATAGTGTGGTTGTACGAAGTACAGTGAATAGAAGAAGACACCTGATTTGGGTTGTAGCCCACTTCCTCCATGATGTCAATCTCACCACAGTGAGGCCATGAAGTGAACACTACAGGCATCATCCACCATGCTGGCCATGTACCCTTGCCCTTAGGCAACTTGATGCGAGCCTCAAACACGCCATAGAGGAAACCCTTTGACTTGTTTCCATATACTCGACCAGAGTAAATCTTGCCATTCTCCTTGAAACAGTTGATGTGGAGATTGCCGTTGCTGAGTTCTGTGACTGGTTTGCCACCTGGTGAAACGGCATTCACATAAGTCTGAAGCTCGTGGTTCACCCATCCTGCACCCTGCACTTCGTGGGTCCACATACGAGTGTCGAGATTTTCGCCCTCATCAAACTCATCGTGCCATACGAGCTGATAGTCGCCCTCAATGGGACACTTGATAGGAGATGGAGCTGGCTTCTCAGGCGAGAGTTGCGAAACAGCCACAGTAGTGCGAGCTGTACCCGACTTGATAGTGATGGTAGCTGTGCGAGGAGCATCAGCATACACACCGTTCTCCTTTGCAGTCACAGTTATTGTTGTAGTGCCAGACAAACCGCTTGATGGAGTCACCGAGAGCCAATTCGCTTCAGTGAAAACTGAAAATTCGCGACTTGCCTCCACCTTGATAGTCTGCTGACCACCCTCGATAGGGAATGCCAATTCAGAAGGTTGGCACACGAGGTTCACCTTACTTGGCACATCCTCCTTCTCCTCATTGCCGCAGGCATAGAGTAGGAACGAAGAGGTGCTGAGCAAAAGTAATGCGAGTATATATTTGAGATTTTTCATAAGATTATTGTAAGTAAGTGAGTAAATATTTTAATCAAGAATTAGAGAATTTGAGAATTTTTTAATATGATTTTGATTTAATGAGAATTTTCATGCTTTCTGCATGGATGCCACCCGGTAGGTATTCCAAAGCAAAGCTTTGCAAAATCTTATTAATCCAAAAAGGAAAAATTCTCAAATTCTCTAATTCTTGATAAATATTTAATCTAATTTACATTTCACTTATCCAAGTATTAGTGCTTGCGAAGAATGATGTTGCTTACCTCAACTTCAGCACCGTCTGGGTTGCCACCGAAGTCAAGAACGAGCTTGATGTTATCGATGTCAAGACCTGGCATGTTCACGAAGCGGATAGCGTTATCCTCGTATGCCTTGAGGTCGTGGCGGTCTTCAGTGAAGAAGATATTGTCGTTGCTCACCATTGTGAGCTTAACAGTAACTTGTGCAATATCCATGTTAGGAGTGAGAACCACCTGGAAGTCGTAGTTGCTGCTTGCACTTGTAGAGATAGTAGTCTCAGTAGTTACCTGAGCCTGCCAACGGTCGAAAGTAGCAGAAGGGAGACTTACAGTGTAGCTGCGTCCATTCTCCTGAATTGTAGGATTAGCAATCTGGTTCCATCCTGGAGCATAGTAGAATGAGTTTGGATAGAGGTTTGCGCCCCAGAGGTTATCCTCTGCGTTAGCATCCCACTCCATTTCATCAGCTGTAGCCATGTGTTCCTGGAGGTGCATTTCCTTGATTGTTACTTCAACATCGTCAGGGTTGCCACCGAAGTCGTAAACAATCTTGAGGTTAGCGATATCCTCGCCCTTGAGACCAATGAGTTCGATTGCCTGGTCTGTGTATGCCTCCTTGATGTCGTGACGGTCCTCAGTGATGAATACATTGTCGTTATCCTCCTGAGTGAGCTTGATAGTCACACCGTTCATAGGCTTTGAAGCGCTGAGAACTACACGGAAGTCGTAAGACTTGTCAGCAGAGAGAGCCACATTAGTGTTGTGGAATGTGAACTGGTTCTGCCAACGGTCGCTTGTAGCAGCAGGGAATGTGAGAGTGAATGCACCGTCGTTGATGTCAGTCTTTGGATCCTCAATCTGAGCCCAACCTGGAGCATAGTAGTAAGTGATGTCGAGTGGCATGTTAGCGATGAGGTTGTCTGCCTCGCGCCAATCTACTGCTGAAGGTTCCTTATCTGGTTCCTGTGAAGGGAGAACAGTACCATCATCATCAGCGTGATCCTTAACCACGATGTTCTTAACAGTTACAACAGTGTTTTCTGGGTTACCACCGAAGTCGAAGAAGAGTTCGCAATCAGCATCCTCCTTGAGTTCGTTCACTTCTGAGAGGTAGAATACGCAATCCTCGTAAGCCTTAACATCAACGCGCTCAGCGAATACGAAGTTGTCGCCTGAGTTCACATCAGTGAGCTTAACAGTCACACCCTTGATGTCGTTGCTTGAGTTGATAACAACACTGAAGTCGTACTTCTTGCTTGCAGAGAGGTGGAGGTTGCTTGGCTTGAGTGGACACTGAGCCTGCCACTGGTCTGTAGTAGATGCTGGGAGAGAGAATGTATATGAGTTGCCTTCCTTAGCGAAACCAGGGTCTGCAATCTGAGCCCAACCTGGAGCATAGTAGAAGTGAGTAGTTGCATCGTCCTTATCATCCACTGGCTTCCAGAGGTTGAATGGACTGTCGTACTTGAATCCTGAGAACTGAACAGCAGCAGCACCCGAAGTGAGGCTGAAGTGCCATGCTATACCACCGTTGTCTGCGATGAGTTCGATAGCGTTACCGTTCATGCTCTCAACCTTGAGACGAGGGTTCTCCCAGAAGTCATCGTTAGGGATGTAAGGGAATGGAGTGTGAGGTGGGAGTACGAGGTAGAGGTCATCGCCTACCACATCAAACTCGTATGTAGCCTTTGTCTCTTCCATTGGAACGCAGAAGTCTTCCGATACTGAAGATGAACCACCGAAAGCAGCAGTCTCCTTGTTTACATAGATAGTACCTGCAGCACCTGGGTTGAATGTGTATGAGTTGTCCGAACCGAACACGAGGCGGTTGTCATACACGCCGAATGCAGCCTTGTCGTTAGGAGCAGCCGACCACCATTCAGTACCTGTTGTAGCACTTGGACCACAACCGAGGTGTCCCTGCTTATCGTTGTCGATGCGCCATTCCTTCGAACTGCCTTCACCTACACCACCAGCGATGAATGTGAAGTACTTGTCGAAGCTCATGATAGTGTTGTCAATGTGGAATGTTGCAGCCACTGTGCCATCGCTCACACCATTGCGGTTCATGAGTTTCATCTCAACATCGTAGTCACCAGCCTTTGCAAAAATTCTCTGCAAACCGTTTACTGTAGAGTAAGTGACCTTTTCATTGTCTGTGCCTTTGTTTTCTGTGAAGATCCACACTGGCATCACGCCCTTCTTGTCTGCAGGGAGTGAGAATGTCACCTGATTGATTTCCTGGTCAACCACAATCACTGGTTCCAGTCCCTCCACGGTTGGAATGCCGTTAGGGTCAGCTCCTTCGAAAGAGTCTGGAGAACAAGCTGTCATTGCAAACAATGATGCAAGCAGTGCTCCGATATATAATTTAATCTTTTTCATATAATTTTATTTTAAATTAACTGCACTTGCCCCAAGGCGGCAGCCGATTTTTCACTTTTCACTTTTCACTTTTCACTTTGATACTAATAATCGTTCTGCTTCAAAGTAGGGTCGGCATCGAGTTCGCTCTGAGCAAGAGGGATGTGCTTCTTGTTTGGAGTCCAAGAGTTAGTGCGATAGCCGTAAGAGTCTGGAACGAGAGTTGTAGCAGCCTTACCACTACGAACGAGGTCGAAGTAACGCTTACCCTCACCGATGAACTCAAGGTGACGCTCCTCGATGATGTCGTCGATAGATGCTGTGATATCAGCAAGTCCTGCACGCTGGCGAACCAAGTTGAGGAGATCATCAGCTGTTGCTGTTTTTTTAGGGTCCTTTTCAGAAATTTCTATGTGTGTTTTACCAGTCTTAAGAATAAGCTCAGCAGCATTGAGGAGAGTCTCAGCATAACGATAGATGCGGAGGTTGTTGTTGTAGTTGAGGTTCTTAGAACCTGGACAGTCCTTGCATGTCTCATCGTATGGACGATACTTGCCGAGCCAGATGTGAGTGTCCTGATAACGCTCAGTGTAGCTGTATCCACGAACATCCCAGCAAGTCACATCACGACGCTTGTCGTTCTCTGCGAAGTGGTCGTAAGTCTCTACACGAACAGGGAGGAAGCCCCAGCCGTCAGGACCTGAAGACCAACCATCACCACCTGGCCACTGGTTAGGAGCGATAAGGGTAGGGAGTACTGTACCACCTACATTCTTTGCTGCATCACCCCAGTCACGCTGTGCGTTGTCATCGTTGTAGTTGATTTCCCAGATTGACTCCTTGCACCATTCGCCGTTCTCAGTCCAGAGGTCAGCAAAGTCAGGGTTGAGGTCGTAGTCTGTGTCCTTTATGATTTCTGTCATGTAATCAAGAGCCTTTTTGTAGCGGCTCTCGTCGTTCTGGTACATAGCCATCTCAGCGTAGAGCATCTCAGCCATAGCCTTCGATACGCGACCGCTGTTCTTGTTGTCCCACTTGAGAGGGAGGTTACCGTTCTCAATGATATCCTCAAGTTCCACGATGAGTCGATCATAGATTTCATCTGCCTGAAGCTGTGGAGCAGTGTAAGGCACCTCAAGGTTTTCAAGGTAGAAAGGTACATTGCCGTAGTAGTGCCAGAGGATGTTGTAGTAATATACGCGGAGCACGCGAGCCTGGCACTCGATAGATGTGAGTGTAGCAGCGTTCACGCCGTGCTTTGCACCATACTCAACATACTTAGTCACATCATTACAACGCTTGATGCCTGAGTAGAAGTCAGTCCAGAGAGTTGCGAGAGTCTGGTTTCCGTTGCCCTCAAAGTTGAAGAGCTTGTGCCAGTGTTCATTATCTGTGTTGCTGCTACCGCCTACCCAGAAGTCGTCACCGAGAATCTCAGCGTCGATGTTGAGTGCGTTGTATGCAGTACCGTCCCAGTCTGGCCAGTGAAGAGGTGCGTATGCAGCAGTGAGTGCCTCGTTGAGGTGCTCTACATTTGTATAATATTCCTCAAGGGGTTCACCCTTTGGATTTTCTATTTCGAGGAAGCTATCCTTGCAAGATGAGATAGCAAGTGATGCTATGCAGAGTCCTGCGATAAATATCTTATTTTTCATATTGTATAAACGCTATTTTCGTGGTTAATAGATTAGAGAGAAAGGTTGAAACCTACAGTCCAAGTGCGAGCCTGTGGATATACTCCGTAGTCAACACCAACAGATGTTCTCTCGTTGTAGCCAGAAGCACCCACTTCAGGGTCGAAGCCGTGGTACTTAGTGAATGTGAAGAGGTTCTCAGCCATACCGAACACGCGGATGCGGTCGAAACCAATCTTCTTAGTCCAAGCCTTAGGGAATGTGTAGCCGAGCTGTACGTTGCGGATGCGGAAGTAAGAAGCATCGTTAACATAGATGTCGCTGATTACCCAGTTCTTTGAGTCGCCCTGCTTGAGGATAGGGAGCTTGTTTGATGTGCCTTCACCTGTCCAGCGAGCAAGCATCCATGTTGGGTAGTTACCCGATGCGATGTCCTGGCGGTAAGTAGCGTCGAACACATCCACATCTGCTACACCCTGAACGAATACGCTGAAGTCGATGCCCTTCCAGTCGATGCCGAGGTTAGCACCGTAAGACCACTTTGGAGTTGGGTTACCGATGTTTGTACGGTCGTCTGAGTTAATCTTTCCATCACCGTTCATATCCACGAAGCGGAGGTCACCAGGAGTAGCGCCTGGCTGAATCATCTGTCCGTCCTTAGTGTATGCGCGAACCTCATCCATGTTCTGGAATACGCCATTAGTCTTGTATCCGTAGAAGAATGGGAATGGCTGACCGTTCTCAGCACGAGTACCACCATCGCTGAACTGGCTGATGCCCCAGTTGAGGAAACCAGTGTCGTTACCGAGGTTCTTGAGCTGGTTGTGGAGGTATGTAGCGTTGCCGCTGAGTGCGAAGTTCACATCACCTACGCGGAACTTATAACCGAGTTCGATTTCAACACCTGAGTTCACCATGTCACCCACATTACCAAGAGGCTTGTTCTCACCTACATAACTTGGGATAGGCATTGCGATAATCATACCGTTAGTGCGCTTGTTGAAGTAGTCGATAGTGAATGTGAGGGCTGAGTTGAAGAGACCGAGGTCGATACCCAAGTCAATCTGCTCACTCTCTTCCCAACGGAGGTCTGGGTTAGCGAGGCGACTTGCCTTCGAACCTGTGTATATCTGACCGATAGTACCGAAGTAGTAGTTTGATGTAGCACCCATCTCTGTGAGTGAAGTGTAGCTGTATGGGTCGAGGTTGTCCGAACCGTTCTTACCCCAGCTTGCACGGAGCTTCAAGAATGAGAGCCAGTCCTGAGTGTTCTCCATGAACTTCTCGTTGCTGATGTTCCAACCTGCAGAAACAGATGGGAAGTAACCGTAGCGGTTGTTCACACCGAAACGGTCCGAACCGTCACGACGGAGAGTGAACTGAACCATGTAACGCTCATCGTAGTTGTACGAAGCACGACCGAACATAGAAGCCACACGATGCTCGTTGTAAGGACCGCCCCATACACCGTAGTGTACTGTAGCACCAGTCATCTCACCAGCTTCGTTGTATGCGTTCTCCACATTACCTGTAGCGTAGTCGATGCTTGGCTTGTTAGGGTTCACGAGGAAGTTTCTCCAACCACCGAGTTCATCACCCTTGTACTTGAATGCCGACTGTCCGAGAACGACTGCGATGCTGTGCTTGCCGAATGTCTTGTCGTATGTGAGAGTGTTTTCAATCTGCCAAGAGTTGCCCTGTCCCTTCTGAGTAGTGACACCAGTCTTGTCTGCATTGTTGTTACCTGAGAGGTAGTATGTAGTGCCGTTTGAAGAGGTATATCCCCAGAACGACATTTCGCTGCTGTACGAGAAGTGGTACTTGATGTTGTCCCAAATCTGGAGGTTCAAGTTGAACTGAGGCATGAACTTCTTAGACCAGTTCTTGCGAGGAGAGAGCATCATCATAGCGATAGGGTTGTTCTGCTCCTGGTACGAACCGAGGAAGCCAGGGATAGTGTAAGGGTTGCCGTTTGCATCCTTGTGGAGGTCGTACTCTGAATACTGATCCATCATGTCCTGAGCTATCTCGCCTCTCAATGTGACTGGGAGGGTAGGAGCGAGGTAGAGTGCCGAACCGAGTGGAGAACCCCATGTAGAGTTAGAAGCCACACCAGTGTTGTTCACATTCATGAAACCGATGTTAGCACTCACTTCGAGTTTGTTGAGGAACGAGCGTTCCTTCTCAGCGTCGAAGATAGTGTAGTTAGCGTTCGAGCGAACAGTGAGACGGTCGTAGTTCGACTGTCCGTAGTTACCGCCCACGATACCGTCCTGGTCGAAGTAACCGAGCGAGAGGTAGTAGTTGCCCTTGTCGTTAGCACCGCTTACCGAGAGGTCGTGCTGCTGGATAGGAGCATTATTATTAAAGAGGAGGTCCTGCCAGTTAGTACCGAATCCCTTGATTTCATCACCATTAGCATCTGTGAGGTCGAATGGATCAGAGAATATAGGAGCAAAACCACCATTGATGTACTTCTCGTTCTGGAGTACAGCATAGTCGTTCGCACCAGTCACCTCGCGGTGCTTCCATGCGCTCTGCCATCCGAACGAAGCGTTGTAGTTGATGTTTGCCTTGCCCTGCTTACCCTTCTTTGTTGTCACGAGGATAACACCGTTAGCAGCACGAGCACCGTAGATAGCACCTGAAGCGGCATCCTTCAACACTTCCATCGACTCGATATCGCTTGGGTTGATGAGTTCCATACCGTCCTGGTCTGTAGGCATACCATCAATAATATAAAGAGGTTCAGTGTTGTTGATAGTACCGTTACCACGAATACGTATCATTGGCTTAGCACCAGGCTGACCAGACGAACTGGTTACGTTCACACCTGCAGCGAGACCTTTCAATGCGTCCTCAGCACGAAGACGAGACTTACCCTCAAGGTCCTCAGCACTTACCTTAGCGATGGCAGCAGTCAGTACCGACTTCTTCTGCACACCATAACCGACAACATACACCTCATCGAGTTTGTTGTCGCTCTTCAGCACGATGACTGCAGGAGCCTTACCCACAGTAGCGTTAACTGTGTTCATGCCGACATAGCTAATCTCCAGTGTCTGGCCCTTATCTGCCTTCACGCTGAAGTTACCATTTACATCTGTTACAGCACCAGTAGTAGTGCCTTTCACTCGAACGGCTGCACCAATCACGGGTTCGCCTGCTTCGTCCTTGACTGTACCAGTAACAACTGTTGACTGTGCAAACGCTGTGCTTGCCATAGTCAAAGCAATTCCTGCTGCCAACAATCGTTGACGACTAATGTTCCAGAATTTTTTGTTCATATTATATTTTAGTTTTAAGAAAATATATCTCTTTCCTACTTTCCGGCTGCAAAGTTAAACATTATATATATACGGCAAAATAGTAGGTAAACTGGAAAAGTAAACTCTTAAAATATATATTTCCTCTATAACTCAACCATTTAACCCCAATCTCCTCTCCCATAAAAGTAAACTTTTGGTATAAAAAAGTAGTATGCCGCATCAGCGAAAAACAGCAATCTCATGCGCATGCCCTCCCCCTTTGGGGGCTGGGGGGCCTTAGTCTAATCTCCTCTCTTTCCCAACTCCATAACCCTCATGGCGAATTCATTCTTCGGCACAATAGACTTGTTTCTGCACCTCAATCTATTGTTATACACCGTCTGCACCGAGCAGTGCAGGAACTCCGCAATCTTCACACTATCATTGATGCCCAGTCGCACCAGAGCATAAATCCTCAACTCCGTGTTCAACAACTTACCATCCTTCGGATAAATCCTCTCCTCAGGACGCAACAAAGCATTGAAGTCCTCAATGAATCCCGGATAAATCCTCAGGAACACCTCATCAAACGTCTGGTAAAACTCATTCAGCTCCTTCGACTGCAGAGGCTTTTCCACAATCTTCATCACATCCGCATAGTGTGCCGTCTTCATCTGTCGATAGATGCGCTTACGGAAATCCTCCTGGTTACTGATGTACTGCGAACACACACTAAACACATATCCGATAATCTCCTCCTTCACGAAGTTAGCATCCCTCAACCTGCTGTTCACCTCCTGCAACTCATTGTTCACCTCCTTCAGCTGGTCGTTCAACCCGCTCAACTTACCATTCGCCTCCGACAGGTTGCTTCGTGCCTGCTCCAACTCATTGTTCGACATCTGCAA
The DNA here is from genome assembly GCA_937893145.1 of uncultured Prevotellaceae bacterium. Taxonomy (GTDB): domain Bacteria; phylum Bacteroidota; class Bacteroidia; order Bacteroidales; family Bacteroidaceae; genus Minthosoma. The sequence goes on from CALBJW010000205.1 coordinate 9,967, forward strand.
CCTCTCGTTAGCCTTCGACACCTCAGCCCTGCTCTGTCTCAGGTTCCTCATCTGGCGCATCACCATGCCCACCATGCCCAACAAAGCCAGAATGAGGAACAGCAACGCAACCATAGCATACTTCAGCGTGCGGCTCTGTTCCGCATTACGCTCCATGTAAGCACTGTGAATGTCGTTGTTCACCTCACTCAAACTAATCATGTGAACACGATTATGATACAGACGGTCGTTCTCCATGCAGTAATTGATGAAGTTGTAACTGTAGTCTATGTCGCCCTGCTTGAACAGCCATTTAGCCAGTTCCTCCATAGCCGAAATGTCACGGTTACAACAGCGGATGTCCGCCATAGCCGAAAAAATCATGTAACGAATCCTCTCCGTCTCATTTCCCTCCCACTCATATATGTGGCTCAAACAATAAGCATTCATGGCATCCACACGCGATGACATCTTACTCTTCTCGATAGTGCGAATCAACGCCTCCTTCACCGTTGCGGGTTCCGTTCCCCACGCCTTCTGCCACAAGAACAGAGGGTCCTCAGGCGAGGTCAGGTTACAGATGCTATCCTTGTATGCCGCTTCCAGCAGATAGTAGTGCTTTGCCTCCTCAGCCTCACCCACATACTGCCCGTAGTGCGAATAGATATATATGTACTGTCGGAACAGCTCCACCCTCAGAGCCACAGGAAGCTCCTCCGCCTTGATGTCCTTCAACTGTTCAAGTGCCTGGTCCAGCATACCCGTAGCGGCATACACAAACGAAGCCTTGATGTCCCATTCCGCCTTCCACAGTGGCTTACCCAGCGACTCCGCAATCATCAGGTTACTCTTCGCGAGGTTCAGAGCCGTATCAGCATCATACACATAATACTCATCATACAGCAGCGAGTTCATCGTATATCTCTCCTCCGCTCCGGCATTCTTCTTGATGCGTTGTCTCACATCCTCGATAGCCTCCTCCTTCTTCTCGATAAACTCCTTCTGTCTATATATCATAGCATCGAGACTATCGAGCAGCACCACGATATCCCTCGGAATCTGTGCCTCAGCTCCCATAGCCACGACCACCCACAAAATCACAAAGCATAGTTTTTTCATATCATCTTTTCTGCATGAATCATTACAGGTATTAGGTTTCGCGTGCAAAAATACGCATCTTTTCCCAAACCTCCAAACTTTTTCGCAGTTTATGTGTTTATTTCTCACGCAGAGGCGCAGAGGGTGCGGAGGTTGCACATTGCTTCTGTTTGTTCTTTATCTCCCACAGAGCCACAAAGCTCTCAGAGATTTATTCAAGTCAGTATAGCGAGAGCCCACAGGCTTCGGTGCTTCGCACTTCGCAACAGAGGCCACAGAGAAGCCTCCGGACAGCATCTCAAGCACTCTGCTTAAATACTATCCGGAGGCTCCTCTGTGAACTCCTTTGCGTAGCTCGGAACGAGCCGAAGCCTGTGCTCTCCCCATTCGCTGCCTGAATAAAAACCTTTGTGTTCTCCGTGCCTCTGTGGGAGACCAAATTCCCCCAGCACCCACACGCTCCGTTTACCCCACATCCTACTCCCCTCCCTTTTAATGGGAGGGGTAGGGGGAGGGTCTTTAAAAACTAATCGTATCCCCATCCTTAACCACTACAGGGCTATCCCCCAGCGGTACACCATTGAGGAGAGTGCCACCCTTAGGCTTGCGATACGAATATACGGGATTAGCAGTACGAGGATTCACACACCGTCCCATGCACATCGAACAAGCCTTAGCCCTGTCCGACTTCAACCCACGAGGACACTCCGTGCGCACCTGTCCGTTGCACAGTTCCCACTCACCAGTCTCCTTCCTCAGCGTGATGGCACATTGAAAAGTGTCAATCCCCTCAATCGTGATAGTGTTGTACACCGCCTCACTCGGAGCGCCTACCCACACCACCTGCCTTGCATAGTTCACGAGTGCCTCCAGCGAGTACTCCACCGTCTTTCCGTTATGAGAAATAAATATATTCATGTATAATAATTAATTACTCACCAACCACCTCAATAAACTTGCAGAACCTCTCATCCTTTCTATACTCCTCCTCAGAGCCAGAAGGAACGAAGAGAGAGCATTCCTCAATACCATCAAAGGCATCATCAGCAATTAGAATGTCTTCTGGATGCACATGGCTGATGTGCAGTTCCTTTAGCGATTCGCAGTACAAGAACGCAGCCCCGCCAATCTCCGTTACATACTCCGGTATCACGAAAGAAGTGAGTGCTTCGCAATCAAGAAACACATTAGCCTCAATCTTTGTCACACCACTCGGTATCACAATCTCAGCGAGAGATGTACACTGACAAAATGCCCCTTCCTTTATGCGTGTCACACTGCTCGGAATGACAATCGAAGAGAGCGAAGTGCAGCCATCGAACGCACATTCCCCGATAGTAGTCACACAGTCCGGTATTCTGAATACCGTCTCAGGCTTGCCAGAAGGATACGAGATGAGAGTCGTTCCGTCCTTAGAGTAAAGCACCCCATCCATAGACCTGTAGTACAGATTATTATCCCCCACCTTTATTTCCCGTAGTTGTGGGCAATCCTCAAAAGACCATACCCAAACATCAACCACGCTGTCAGGTATAACGATAGAAGTGAGTGATGTGCAGCCACGAAAAGCTATTACCCCAATCTTTCTCACCCCATCAGGAACAACAACCGCAGTAGCATGAGCACTGCAACGCACAACTCTTTTACCCGAGTCATCAAATTCTAAAAGGGAACTATTCTCATCCATACTAATCAAACTTTTTCTTGCTTGCAAAAGTACGCATCTTTTCCCAAACCTCCAAACTTTTCTTTAAGTTTATTTGTTTATGAGTTTATGGGTTTATGTGTTTATGAGTTTATGGGTTAGAAGCCTCACGGCTTGGTTAAAGATTTTCGTAAGGATTTTTATTTAGATTTCGAGGAGCAAAGCGACGATCCCTTAAAAATCTCCTTCCGAAAAGCGAGGTACTCGAGCGCATTTTAGTAAGGATTTTTATTTTAGATTTTTTGTGGATTTTGAGCGAAGCGACGACCTCAACCAATTCAACTCATATATTTGTGGAAAGGATTTTAAGTAAAGATTTCAATTATTAAAATCAGATCAAAAAATCAAGCCAAAAATAGAGGAGCGATTTATATAAG
>CALBJW010000206.1 GCA_937893145.1 uncultured Prevotellaceae bacterium
GTAACGGTAATAGTAGCGCACATGGTATTTCTCCTTCAGCATGTGGTCGAGTGCCGACAGAAGGATATTGCCGTAGCACTGGATGCTCCTCAGTCCTATTGACAGACCATGATCCATTAACTCGATGAAGTTGTCAAGCATTGGCAGAAGTATCGGGTCTTTGATATGACGACGTATCTCTGCCTTCATCGTCTCTTGGTCTATGCTCTCATAGAACTTCTTGATGTCGCACTTGTAGTAGTAGCAGGTATTCTCCTTGTCTCGCTGTATGTCGCTCCTCACCTTCCTAAAGAGCTTGTGCATACCGCGTCCCTTGATGCTGGCTGCACTCGTAGGGATAACAGTAGGATAAACGCGCGACTCTACTACGCGCATGATTGCGTTGCAACCGATACGTTCCACTACAGGAGGTGACTGCACTTTCCGTTTCTTCGGTCCGTCCTCCACCTCAAACTCCTCGAACCGCGTAATCCTAAAGCTGCCGTCGCCGATACACTCTGCCAGTTTCTTGATGATGTCTTCCTTCTGGCTAATGTAGTATTCCTTCGACCATTGGGGAAGGTCGCAGGTAACCTCGTCAAACGACGCTTCAAGATTATCGCGCTCGATGATTTCCTGTATAAGGTAGCCGTATCGTTTCATAGGCTCATTGTTTTCTTCTCGTTCCGTGGTCGTTAAGACTTTCAATGCCGAAGCCCTACTCACCTATAATAGACCACACCCTTGTCATGTTTCCGCTTTCCAGCCTTGCGGCTGCTGTTGCCGAGGCTCAGTCCTCTCACCGTCTGCCTTGCCCATACATGAGCGGTGCAGTAGCAGTGATTTTTTCAGCTCCCAGAAGGTACGAGAGCGTTAGGGATAGTTGGCAAGACGCGCACCGTTATTCGTATTCGAGTTCGACGAGGCGTTATTCGCGTTCGCATAGACGAGACCGCCATTCGCATTCGCATTGTTGTTCGCACGCCCGACACAGCGACGTCTGAGGACTTCCACCTTTTTCGTTTCACGCGCACGGCTCCGTTTCCGCTTCTCGCTTCCGCTTGCCGTGTTGACGATACATTGATTATTGTTTTATTTGTTATTTACTTTTTTAGTTACTTTTCCCTGCGCTTTTCAGCAGGTCTTAATTGCCACCGTGCCGTCAGCATAAGCTGGCGGTGTTAGCATTTAGGGCGGTCGCGTCTGCTTCGCAGCCGCCCTTTTACTATTCTTCATCATATTCTTCTCCATGTTCATCAATCTGCTTGTCGATTTCCGCATCATTGCTCAAAACTCCAGAGAAGGCAAGACGCGCACCGTAAAACGCATACGAGTACGACGAGGCGATACTCGCGAACGCACAGACGAGACCGCCATACGCACCCGCACTGAAGAACGCACGCCCGACACAGCGACCAGCAGAGCCAGTATAGTAGTTAGCAGCGCAGAAGGCTGTCACCCATTTGCTGTTATCAGAGTTTGTCTTGCTCGCCAGTACGTCACAATACTTGCCCATTACCAATCGTGCTATGTTATAGCCCGACGTTGTGCAGTAAGGCACTGTGCGCTCTGTGTCTGTACGAGGGTCATAGATGTGTGCAATGCCGTTGACTGGTCCGACCTGTGAACGGAAGTTTGCCTTCCACTCCTTGAACGTACTGATGTTTACACCGATGAAGTCCATGATCTCCCAGTTACATGCAATCGCGCCTTCTACGTTCCACACCTTGTTAGTACCGCTGTGCTGTCCGTACTTGGTATCCATGCCCACCCTGTTCTTGTCGCCTGTGGTGTACTGTGAGCTTGTGCCCATTCCGTAAACACTCTGGTCGTCGCGATTACCGCACCAGCAGAGCGAGAGGATAGCAAGTATCTTCGACTGCTCGTAGCTGATAGAGTGATAGCTTCTGCCGCGCGAACGGCATACGTTCAGCAGGTCTTGGTAGGTGTAGTTCATATTGCCGACAGGTGCATTGGTAGGATTGCCCTCGCGGTCGTAAGCCCATTCGTTGCTTGTTGTCTGTGTTCCTGTACCTGTGCGTGTCTTCTTGCCGCTAAGCGAGCGACCGCGCTTCAAGTCGTCAATGCTCAGACCGTAAACACCGATAAGCTCTGCCTTGTGTTCTACCCACTCTGGTTCTACTGCCTCGATGTCGTCACTATCCACCGCAAAGGCTACGCTCGACTGGTCAACAGTGTTCAAGCAGGTAAAGTAGAAATACTTTGCTCCAGCAGGAACTTCTCTGAAGATGTAGTCGCCGTCCACGAAGTCAAGCGGTGAATTGGTTGTACCTGTCACAGCAAGCAGGGCTTTCTGTAAGGCGTTGCCGTCAGCATCTACGAACAGACCACCGTACTGTGCGTTGTTCATGCCATAGTAGCGCACAAGCTTCATGCCCTCAACGTCGATGCGATAGACATTCGTACTTGCAACGGCTACCAGCAAATCATCAGTGAATGGGAAACCGTCATTAACAACACCGAGGCTTACTGCCATACCGCGCTTATACACCAGTTCTGACAACATGCCTTCCTTCTTATGCTCCCATGAAGGTTCGGGTACGTCCGTGCCGTAGTTCAGAAGGATATGCTTCTCTTGCGTCTTCACGTCATTAACGCCCTTATACCAGAAGTGAGGGAACCTTGCGAATGTGTCATAGCCTGCACCGATGGTGTCTGCTACGTCATAGTCGCTGCCGTCGGCATACTTGGTGTTGTCGCTCTTGAGCAACAGCTGCATCTGCACCGCCGTACCGTCGCTGTTAGGACTTGCCTGTACTGGCACGCAATACTTTCTGATACTCTTGATGTAGCCGCTTGGCTCGTAGGCAGTACCGTACTTGTAGCCTGTCTTGTTGTCCTCGTTTGTCATGTTCTTCGGGTCACTCTCCAAGTCGCTCATGGTGTACTGTGAGTACAGAGCGTTATACACTTTGAGGTCTGCTCCGAAGGCACTCTGCCATGCCTGTACGTCGCTCACGCGCTTGTACGTCGTGCAACGGTACTTACCAACGATGGCTGGCTTTTCCTGCAACGTCAGTGTTGCGTCGAGTCCTTGCATGTTCAGTGACGAGAGGATGTCAAGCTCTGTGCCGTCGCCCTTACGGTTGATTGGAGTTGCACGCACCACCTTCAACTTCGTGCCGTCGGTTCTCGCAAAGCGCATCAGCAGTTCCCATGAGTCTATCTTCGTACAGTTCTCGATGATGAGGGTGCTCACGTTGGCTGTGCTCTCCAGCTGTATGCCGTCGATAGTCAGCTCTGGCAGATAGCGCAGGCGCAGATAGTTGTACGTTGCAGGGAGCTGCAAGGTCTTAATCTTCGCTCCGTCGGCAAGGTTCACACGCTGCAACTGACTGCCGAAGGCGTAGATGCTCTCCAGTCGTGGACAGCCCTCGCAGCCTATCGTCGTAATGCCTGTGTTCTGCACATGCAGCGACTTCAAGAAGGCGAGTTCGCCGAGACTGATTGTTGTCAGCAACTGATATGAGCCGATTGTCAGTGCATGGTAGCCGTAACCGCCGATGCGAAGTTCCTCTACAAGCGACATGATTGAGAAGTCAAACGTATTGCTCAGCGTAATCTCTGACAAATCAAGCATACTCATTCTGTCTGCTTGGTAGATATACAGCAATGCACCTTCTTCATGGGAGAAGTTGGTGAAGTAATGCTCCTCGCCTGCTTCGAGATACACCTTCTCCGTGATGCTGCCCGATGAGTCGTTACCTATACCGAAGTAGCCGCTCTTGGCTGCTCTGATATGGATGCGTGCGCCGCTTGGTGCGTTCACACGTCCGCTCAACACGCCGCTGAAGAAGTCACCCACACCGAAGAAACCGTCTCTGTATCTCCAGCGTCTTTCGATGAAGGCTGGCAGTGAGGTTAGTCCGAGTCCTTGCAATGCGTAGAAGTAGATAGCGTCACTCGTTCCAGTGAACTGTATGTACTTTCTTTCACCGTCGTATGAGCTGACCTTCTTCTGCCAACGTCTGATGCGCTGGGTCAAGAAGAAATACTCTGCGCCTTCTGGTGAGAACGGACGAAGGGTAACACCGCCAACGGTTGCCGTACATGAGCGCATGGCACTCGCCACACTCTGCAAGTTCAGCTCTGTTGTCTCGCCTTCTGCCGTGATCACGCTCTGCTGCAAGAACATGTTGCGGAACAGGATTGAACCGTAACCTGCGTATGGGTTGGTGAAGGTCGCATCGGTCATTCTGTTTGGGTCGGTCTCTGCATCCACTGTCTGACCGCCGTCGTTGTCCTTGCCGTTGCAGGTATCGCAGTCGTATATCTTGTTCAAGTACATACGCATTGGCTTACAGCCTATCGTTACACTGTCAAAATATACACCGTTCACTACGCTTGCGCCTTCCTCCAAGAACCACATTGGCTGCATGTTCTTGGCTCTCTGGTCGGTTGCTGCATCATAGTCAGAGAATACGTCGTAAGCAAAGCAGCTGTGAGGAGAAGCATACTTGTAAAGCTCATCGTGCCACTTCTTCAAAGCGGCTGCTCTGTCACTGCCGTCTGGGTCGCAGTCGTTGCAGAAGCGCATCCACTCAAACAGGTTGTATGGTACCTTCTTTCCTTCTGCGTAGGCAATGGCAAGGTTATCATCGTCAAGCAGGCACTCGAAGTAGTTTGTCCATGCTGGAGCGGTCTCTATCGAAATGCTGCCTTTGTCAATGAGGCTCTGCACCCACTTTGAGAAGGTCGCTGTCGGTGCCATCATGTCCTCAACTGTGGCTACACCCTTGAACCAGTCCATGCCTTGGTACTGCAACAGCTCAAAGCCGTCGGTCGGGTTCATCACGTCGCCTTCGATAACCCACTTGCCGTTTACCTGCTTCATGCTGCCTTCGCTCTCCTTCCAAGAGTCTTCGACATAGCGCATGACCTTGTATGAGCGTCCGCAGTATTCGGTGATGATGTAAACGCTGTCGGTCTTTATCGTTGCGTCTTGAAGGAAACGTGCCTTGGCTTCGGTCAGCGTCTCACCCTTGCGTCCGTAGTATTCTACGAAGTCGCCGTAGTTAAGACAGCCTTTGTTGTAGCCTGGCACATCCTTGAAACCGAGTGCCACCTGCTCCTTCTTGTCTTCCTTCCAGTTGCCCTTGGCATGGAAGTATGGGTTTACGCCTGTGCTCTCTGTTGAGCGGAACATGGCGGCTGGGTGATTGGCGGTTGAGTGGTTCATCTTCAAACCTGTCAACTTCACCTTCACTGTCCGTTCTCTGTGTATTTTCCTTCCCATGTGCCGTCAAAGGCTCGCTGGGCTGGTGTGATATACATACCGCCGAGGGCTTGGAATGTGGCGTTCATCTGGTCGCACACACCGCAGTCGTTGGCATTCGAGGAGTCGGAATAGTCAAGCTTCACAGTGATTGTGTCGATAGGGATGCTATCGTCAAACAACTGCATCTTGTTGCACTTCGCAAGCTGAATGGCTATGCGTCCTGCTTCCGTTGTCTCGTCTGGGTTGAGGAGCACCATGTATGTGCCGCCTGTCTTCGTACTCTTATTGTAGGTGCTGCCGTTCTTGGCTGCAAGGTAGTAACGTGGGTTCTTGACAGGACGCTTTGCCGAGGTCGTGCCTTGGTTGCGTCTGCGCACATCGTAGGCTACGAAGTTCTGCCATGGTCTTGCTGGGTTGAAGTAGTACAGCGTCACATACATGTTCTGGTCGGTTGACGTGGTGTTGTCAAGCGACTCTATGTTGCTGCCGTTGTAAGGGCACTCCACAAAGTAAGCCATGCCGCGTGCATACATTTCTGCTGCCTGTGGTCTTGACTTGATTGTAGTACCGCCGTACTCGCTTATCTGCTGCGCTGCCATGACGTTCTCGAAGGTGTACTCCTTCACCATATCGTCTGTGTCGGTCAGCTTCACAAGGTAGTTCTGGAAGGCTTGGTCGAACTGGAAGTAATCGTCCCATGCAAGGGCATAGAACAAATAGAACTCGCCCTTTGTGCCGTCTATCTTGATGTTGTTCGGCTGGATGAGGTTACTGTTTCCTGCTGTGTAGCCTACACATGCCACCTGCTCACCGTCCAAATAGAGCTTCAAGAAGTAGTAGTCGGTTCCTGCTCTGTTCACGCCTAAACCGTCAACGGCTGGCTCTGCAACTACCATGACTGTTGTTTCCTTGCCTTGCTTGTAGAAGCGTTCCTCGCGCTTGTTGGTCGTTGAGTTGGCACAGTAGATACCGATTGCCCTACCTGTGACATAGAAGCCTGCACCGCTTTCCTCGTCATAGCATGACATCAGCGTTGCGTTATCGTCTGGCAAATTCTTGGCTGCGAAAGAGAACTGCAAGCCCATGCCTGTACGCTCAATCGCGGTACTTGCGAATGGCGTGTGGGTAATCTCTGCCGTCACGTCCTCTGCAATGCGAAGGCACTTCTTGCCGTTAAAGGTCATGAAGCCTGTAGTTGAGTAGTTGGAGCCGTGCACGTTTATCTTGTAGCCGTTGCTCTCAATATCCTTGTTGCTGTCCTCGTTGCTGCGGTTGCTGAAATCAAAGGCGTAGATTGCACCTGTCTTCAACAGTGCATCAATGACAGTGCCTTCTACTCTGAACGTAGCAACAGGACTGCTCGCACTGGCTGACATTACCTTTACCTGTAACTCCTCGCTGCCGTCAAAGGCTACGCCTGTCACTTGGTGGTCGTAGCTGTAGAAGCTGCTGCGATATGCCACATGACTTGCCACAAGCTCATCACCCAAGAATACCTGTGCCAATGCGCTTGTCGTGTTAGGGTCATACACTGCATACTCTATCTTGATGCTCTCATACAGCTTCACCTTGGCTGTTTCCTCTGCACTTATCCAGCGTGTAGCAACGAGTGGTGTGCCTGCCGTTCCGATAACAAACAGGGAGGTGTGCAAATAGTTACCTACTACGCCCCTCGTCACGTCCTCTCCATGGATGCGGAGG
>CALBJW010000207.1 GCA_937893145.1 uncultured Prevotellaceae bacterium
TAGGACCCATTTCCTGTGCGATAGACTTAGCAAGACCGATCATACCAGCCTTTGAAGCCGAGTAGTTGCACTGGCCTGCGTTGCCGTGAACACCAACAACCGACGACATATTGATGATAGAACCACTGCGCTGGCGCAGCATGATGGGTGAGCAAGCGTGGATGAAGTTGAATGCTGACTTGAGGTTCACTGCGAGGACTGCGTCCCACTGTGCCTCTGTCATACGAAGCATAAGACCATCCTTAGTGATACCAGCGTTGTTTACGAGTACGTCGATAGAACCAAAGTCCTCCTTAATCTTAGCAACAACAGCTTCTGTCTCAGCGAAGTCAGCAGCATTGCCTGCGTATGCAAGACACTTCACACCGATAGCTTCGATTTCCTGACGAGTAGCCTCAAGGCCAGCTGCCATTTCATCGTTGAGTACGAGGTCTGTGAATGCGATGTTAGCACCTTCCTGAGCGAATTTGATAGCGACAGCCTTACCGATGCCGCGTGCAGCACCTGTGATGAGGGCTGTCTTACCTGATAAAAGTCCCATAATGATTGTATTTTTAATATATTAAACGAATTCAATTTTTACTTAATAAACGATGTTTCTGCCCCACTGCTTGAAGACCATCCTCCTCACATAGTGGTAGAGGTCTTCCGGATTTGCTGCAGCATATCGACCGTAGATGAATGGCACCTCACATCCCTTGAGACAGAAGTGGGCTATCTCTGCCATCAGTCGCACATTGCGAATATCAAAAATACCCTTATCCACACCTTCATTCATTATACGGCGGAAAAGAGAAATCTCATTCTTGTCAAAGGTCTTGCGAACCTGTTCCACCTTCCACACATCACGGAAGAACTCTGCACGAAGGTTACCATTGCGATACACAGCCTCCTTCACCACCTCAAGATGTGCAAAGATGAGTTGTACCATCTTTTCCTCTGGTGAGATATTCTTGCGTGCTACTGCCTCAAGACGCTCATAAAGACGAGCAAGTTCTGTCTCGATAACAGCAAGATAAATCTCCTCCTTGTTCTTGAAATATGTATATAGAGTTCGTCGCCCCTTACCCGATGTAACGGCGATATCATTCATGGTGGTATTTTCAAAACCATTCTTGGCAAATAACTGGCGAGCTACATCTACAAGCAATTCTCTGGTCTTCGAAACTGCCATAATATCCTTTACCTTTATTCTTTAAGTACTTCTATTAGTTCTAATTCGGCTGCAAAGTTAAGCATTTTTTGCGAAACCTAAAAATAAAAGCAACAAAAAGTTTGCACAATATTTGTGTTAATTTATATAAAGAACACGTTTTCAATACACTACACATTGCACACTTCCTTAACCAAAAAGTTCCTTCAACGCCTCTTCAACCTTTCTCACACCACGAATTTTGATATTGAACTTAGTTGTGTCTATGCCTTGCATATTTGCTTTTGGAATGATGATTGTGCTGAAACCGAGTTTTTCTGCCTCTGCTATACGCTGAAGAATACGACTGACAGGGCGAATCTCACCACTCAGTCCCACCTCACCAGTCATGCAGATGTCACGTTCAATGGCTGTATCAATGTTGGACGAAAGCACAGCAGCTATGACACTCAAGTCAATAGCAGTATCAGTTACTCTCAATCCACCTGCTATGTTCAGGTACACATCCTTTTGCATGAGTTTGAATCCAACTCTCTTCTCCAACACAGCGAGCAACATATTCAAACGTCGAAGGTCAAACCCTGTAGCAGAACGCTGTGGTGTACCGTAAGCTGCCGATGACACAAGCGACTGAGTCTCAATGAGCAATGGGCGAACACCCTCAATAGCACAAGCAATGGCAACACCTGAGAGTTCTTCTCCATTCTTCACGTCCGAGAGCAACAGTTCCGAAGGATTGCTCACAGGACGGAGTCCACTCTGCATCATCTCGTAAATACCGAGTTCTGCCGTTGAGCCAAAACGGTTCTTAATGGCACGAACAATGCGATACATATAGTGCTGGTCGCCCTCAAACTGGAGCACAGTATCTACCATGTGCTCTAAAATCTTAGGTCCTGCTATACTTCCATCCTTTGTGATGTGGCCAATGATGATGACAGGTATGCCTGATTCCTTCGCAAAACGAAGCAACATGGCTGTACATTCGCGTATCTGACTTATCGAACCCGGAGCAGACTCCACATTCTCTGTGGCAATAGTCTGGATAGAGTCGATGACAAGAAGGTCTGGATTATTGGCTTCCACATGGCGGAAGATAGACTCCATCATGCTTTCGCAGACTACCATCACCCCACTCTCTTCCTGCGTGATGCGGTCCGCTCTCAACTTAATCTGTCTGGCACTCTCCTCTCCACTTACATATAGGATGCTCTTGTCTTTGAGTCGGAGGGCGGTCTGAAGGATGAGCGTTGACTTACCAATACCTGGTTCACCACCTAACAGAGTCAAACTGCCAGGCACAAGACCACCTCCCAACACCCTGTTGAGTTCATCATCATATAGATTAATGCGAGGATCGGCTGTGGTCTCTATCTGCGACATTCGTATCGCCTTGGTGGTAGGAGCACTATCGGCAGAGAACTGGAGTCTCTTATCGAACGACTTCTTTCCGCCCACCTTTTGTTCCACGAATGTGTTCCACTCTCCACATGCAGGACACTTGCCAATCCATTTCGGACTGTCATATCCACATGCAGAGCATACATATTGAGTTTTGTCTTTTGCCATTTCCGTTTTGATTATATCCTTTGTTTCCTTTCTTATTATTAGAATGGATAACCCACAGCGAAGTTGATGGTGGTACCGTCCTTGAAGAATTTATGTAGGTTGTAATATCCCTTCTTGCCTGTATCGTATGGAGCGTGTAGAGCCACACCAAAGTCGAGACGAAGGACAAGGAACTCCAAGTCGTAGCGGAAGCCAAAACCTGTGCCGAGTGCTATTTCGTTTAATAAACCCTTTGTTGTAAAACGTCCTTCATCGATGTCCGCTTTGATATCGTCTGTGTCCCACACATTACCAGCATCAACAAACAATGCTCCATTGAGGTTTCCAAATATAGGGAAACGGTATTCCGCATTAGCTTCAAATCGGATATCACCGCCATGAGTTAGGTACAAGTCTGTCTTAGTAGAAGGAAGATGACCAGGACCAATGGAACGTGCTGCAAAGGCACGAATGCTATTCGCACCACCACTATAGAACCTTTCAGCAATAGGTGCGTAGGTAGAGTTTCCATAAGCCTTCATACCTCCTGCAAGCAAACGAGTTGCGACGGAGGACTTCTGGTTGATACGGAAGTTGTTGCGGAGTTCGAGTCGAACCTTCACAAACTGATTATATTTCAGTCCAAAGAGTTTCTTGCTTTCCACATTGAAACCTTTTCCACACAGAGCATAAATGCTATTGATGATATTACCACCCTCTTTTATCGTACCAGTAAAGTTGGTCGATACGATACGATGAGCATCTATTGAGTTATCGTAAGTAAAGGTGTACTGAATGCTTGGCGCAAAGTTTTCTGAAAGATAAATGCGCTCAATAGAATTCCAACTTTCTTCCGTGAATTTCTCCTTATTAATCTCACGGATATTCGTCAACTCAACTCGCAGAGGTGTGAAGGTATGCTTTATGTATTTTGATGTCTGGAAATGGTAATCAGCCCCAAAAGATATTTGGTTAAGACGACATGCTTTTGCAATATTTGTTCGCTGCATACTCATCTCAAACTTCGTAGATGTTGGGAACAAGAAACGGCGTTTGAGGAATCCAGGCATGGCAAGCCACGGGTAAGAGAGCGAAAGGTCCACACCCCATTGGTATGTGTCGAGATTATTGACTTTCTCTGATGAACGGTTCTTTGTCTGCCAATAGTATGAGCCTCGAAGTGTCAGAGCAAGTGTTTCACCATAATGGAACGCATTGAGTTTAGAAAATGTAAGTGATGCATCTGGTCCAATCTGCGAATTGGAACGCTGAGTGAAGTTGAAGTCGAGTTCAAGATTCATCTTCTTTTCAAGTGTGGCATCAAGTCGAACATCAAGCACGGAACAAGTGTCCGTCGTATCATGTGGAGTGAAAGCAAACTGCACATTCGAGAAGATGTTCATGTTGCGTAGCTCTGTGAGTGTCTGTGCAACACGACTTTCATCATACATTCGTCCAGTCCAAAAGCGGAAATTGCGGAACATGATTCTACTCTTCACCGGTATTCGCTTACCTTGATAAGCGTAGTTGAGTCGGCGATAATAGACAGTATCGCTATATCCAAAGTTTCTGCCTGTAGTACCAGAATTGCGAACAAAAGCACTCACTCTGCCGAACTTCCACTGTCGGTTTGCAATGTCTGGCACACTTTTGCTTGGAGCAACAAGGAGTTTCACCTTTCCCGGTTCATTTACAGAATCGGCATAATACTCAATGTAGTCAGGGCGATAGAAGTAGAATCCATTGTTGTGGAACTGCGATACAAGGCGACTTCTTTCCGATTGAAGGTCAACAACTGAGAACTGCTTATCGCGAGCGATGTAGCGTTCTTCCTTTGTGGCAGTCACAATACTATCTTGAACTCCTTGAAAAGCATAGCGGATGGAATCCATAAGATATGCTCTGCCAAGATGCACATCATAGCGAACCTTCTGTTTGCGAGGATTACGTTTGTTGGTTATAAGCTCATAATCCACATTTCCTTGAAAATAACCATAGTTCTGAAGAATGTTTGTGGCAATCTTCGAACGCATATCTGGAGCAGCAGATGTAATGGTCTTTGGAGTAGCACCAAAGGTGTTGAAGAACCACTTCTTCAGTCCTTTCAACTCCTGTCCCTCCATACTATTATATATCCACAAGCCAACAGGCAAAGGGAAACGCATATAACTACTACCGAAGAGTGAGTTGTTTGGAGCATAGTCCAACGCAGCTTCCACTTCGGTCATCGCAATAGCCTCTTCATCTGTATCCTGCGAATCATCAACCTTTACGGCTTTAATTCCAGTGTACAGATATTCGTCCTCTGGTAATCCACTGGTTGTGCTACACGAAATGAGCACTGCCATCAGGACAAGACTTGTTATTATGCGTATCTTATTTATCATTTGCTTTATTCATTTTACAAACAGACAAGCTACTCTTCCTTCTTCTTTTTCCAGAATATCAGTTCGCTGAGACTGTCCATCTTCTTTCGTAACACAACACCAACACCGTTCTTCTCAAGAACTCCTTCGAAGATGTTCTTGTAGTCCTTATTGTGGAAGAGACGAACAGAACGAGTTGCAGAAGGGTCGATTCGCCACTCAAGTGACACGTCGTCGATAAACGAACCTATGCCCATTGCCTGATTAACATCTTTATTGTCTGAGACACGACCACCAATCACCACACTCAACCTGTCACTAAAGAATCGCTTTGAGAACTTGAACGAATAGTCGGTACCAAGATTAGTCTTGTCCATACCAAGACTCACATCAACGATGGAGTTGAGGGCTCGTCCTGTGATATTGTTCAACTCCGCCTGGAGGAAAGTGCTGAGTGCTGTATTTGCATTGAGAGCCGACATATTGTTGTCTGCCACATACATACCTGTAGCAAGAAGTGCTACGGCAAGTTTACTCATCTCATCGTCCGAGTACTTGCTGAGTTCCTCCTGCATGTTTCCATCTTCTGGAGCATCAAGAGTGAAGGCAAGTCCCATGTCGTTGAGGGTGTTTGTTATCTTTATGCCCACATCGAAGGCAACACTACGAGTAGAAGAGCCTTCGGTCTGAACAGCAGCTTTAGTGCGCGACTTTGCTGCTATGTTGAGAGAAGGATTGTAGAGGTCACCATCGAAATTGACATAACTGCCCGGCAAAAGAGTGAACGACTTGAGAGGAATGACAGGAAGTGCATACTTCATTTCGCCCTCACTGGCAGTCAACCTACCCTGCACACTCATAACTCCTCGTGGAGAATAGTTCATGGTGAGTGTACCTCCACCGCGGATATTGACATAACTCTGGCGGTCGGCAGAGAACTCACAGCGCACTCTTGCTCCATCTTCTATGGTGAGTCGCATGTTCATATCTACTCCCATAATCTTGTTGCCCACGACCTCTTTTGTTGAATCAGATGGAAGAGAGAAGTCAACAAAGGTTACTATATCATCAAGACGGTCGCCTTGAGAGAGTGCGGTTTCTGTCATGAGGTAGGTGACGTTTGTTGTGTTGAGTACATTCAAACCACCACGAACAGATATGTCATTTGAGGTTCCAGTGATGCGAGCATACACATCACCGAAAGCATTGCCGAAGAGTACCGATTTCTTCGTGCGCTTCGAATCGATGAGCTGAATATTATTGCCCACAAGAGTGAGGTCAATAGGGATATTGTCGAAGTCGCCAAAGTCCACACGACCTGTCATCTCAATAGGATTACTTCCAGCACCATAGATGGCATACTTGTTAAATTCAACCTTGCTATTGTCAATCTTTACGGTGTCGTTCGCCAAACGCAGATTAACAGAATAATAAGGTGAGAAGGCATGCACTTCGTTTGGCAGCACAAAACCGTCTATCTTGAGTTTATCTACTGGTCCACTCATACAAATCTCGCCTGCCAGATTTCCATCAAACACAACCATCTGGTCTGGCACGAAAGGAGAAAGCATCTGCATCGGAATGTCGAGCAGTGAGAGGTCTGCATCAAGGAGTCCATCACCACTTGCATCATACTGTCCATCGAGTGTGACAACATCAACACCCTCAAGGCTGACATCGCCTTCAAGGTGGTGAACATTATCACCTTCTGGTTCGTAAGTGAAGAGTGAACCCACATTGCCCACCTTCATTCCTTCGTAGATAAAGTCACTGATGTCCATGATTCCATCCACCCAGAACTTGCCTTCTTGACGTTGGTATGCAGCATCAATACTGAATAGTCCTTCAAGTTTTGGCATGAAAGGAAGGACTTTTGACACTCCTTCAAGGTTCAGATTATTCACCTCTACAAGTGCTCGCTGTTCGCCTTCGTTATCAATACCCACAAGTGATATGTCACAATCGTCTGTAAGACTCTGCAGACGAACATCACCAATGATAGGATGTCCCTTCTCTCGATAGAAGTCAACATAACTTGTGTCGGCAAGTTCAAAACGACGATTCGCAAGGATTGGCTTTTCCGGATACAAGGTAAGTCGCCATACAGAGTCGAGTCCTATGATATGCGCTCCAAGGTCTGTACCAAGCACATCCTCCTTGTCATAATATTTCAAACGAACATCAGCATCACGCGAACCAAGATAACCATCAAGACTTGCCTTGAATGCAGGTAACATTGGCTGGTCCTTACACTCAATTCCGGTGTTGAACACGATATGTGTTGAATCCTGTTTAACATCAAAGAACACCTTCTCTATGTTTATACTATCCTTCTGAAGACCATTGACATATCCCTTACCAAGGATACCGATATCAGAAGATGCGTCGAGGTCGAGAGATAAGTTTTTGTAACGAATGCCGTTAGACAACAGATATGTTGCCAGTGGGTTGTTGCGTCCCGCTGTTGCTCTGATTTTTGCCTCCGGCATATAAGTCTTGAGAACCTCGAAGTTTATATCACGATTCTTCGATTGCTTAGCAAAAACTTTCTCAAGCTTCTCTGCCTTTGTAAGTATCTTGAAGATGTTATCTGGTGCATTGAGTTGGAAAGAGAGGTCGCCAGTTTGGAGTGATGCTGCGGTAGAGTCGCGTGTCGTCTCGGCGAAAAGGTCGAAGTCCTCTGTATGAAGATTTTGTATTGGAGTGCGTATGTCAAGTCCGTTCATGAAACTCTCCACACGGAAATTATTCTTCAGGTCGCTGTAGAAGTCAACGGTACCATTGGTTTTCACGATGAGTTCCTTGTCCGCATAACCCATTGCATGGAGGTCAACAAACGGAAGATCAATGTCGAGCACACCCTCTGCAATATTCTTATTGATGTTAGCCATGAGGTTGAAGTCCGTTACGAGCTGGTTGTTCTTGCAACTAAGATTGAGGTCCAGCTTCTGCTTGTTCAACTTGGCATCTGCAATGATGTTGCTGAGGTTTACCTTACCGAAGTTGCCACTCTTGATGTGGGCTGTGGCATCTATTTTAGTAGAAGGAGAATAGATGTCAAAGCCTTTTCCCTTAGCACTTACAACACCTGTCACACGAGTCTTCTCTGGAAGGTCTGCGTATTTATTCACATTGAAGTTGTGGACATTGGCTGTTAGGTCGTAATCCTCTGTATCCATGTTATACGAACCCTTCACATCAGCATCACCTCCTGCAAGCCTTGCACGCGAGTTGGTGCTGATGGTCGAACCATTCATGCGCACAGAACCATCGAGAGAGCCGAGTCCTGGAATACTTGTATATACATTGTTAAAGTGCATGTCCTGCAGGTTTCCAACCACATCAGCATTCAACGAAGTAGGTTTGACAGAAAGATAATCACGCACCATCTCGCGAACATTATCAAGTTTGCTGTCTTCATCGAGGAAACGATCCACATAACGAGTGATTGCTACCACATCGTCCTTACCCATGAGTGACTTCAAACCCAACTGCATACTGCCTGGCGATATGCTGTCCCATGTATTGAGAGGCATATCGAGAGTGAGGTCTATCTTGGAGTCTTCGGTAAGAACAGACAACTCAGGAAGGACAAGTTTTGTAGAGTCCATAAGCACCTGTCCCTTCACCTCCTTAAAGTTCAAACCACACTTCTCCTTTCCCGACATCTGCTTTATGTTGACATACATATCGCGGTTGTTGGAATAGCGAATAGAGTCGCACTCAAGGTTGATACTTTTCGCATCGAAAGAATCCTGGAAGCGTGCTCGTGAGTTCTTGGCGTTCAGGTCGTTTACTATATATACTCCGTTCTCCAAATCAACATTGGCACGAAGATTTGCCTTTTCAAAATATGTGTCAAGGTCCTTAGGAGCAGACTGTTGCTTGTACAGGTCAGCAATATCGTACCCTTTCTCCTGAGGAAGAGAAAGTGCGAACTTAACCTTCTGGAGTGCTATGTCTTGAAAGTCGAGTTTCCACTTCGTAGGTTCTTTCTCAACAGAATCGGGAGATACCGTGTCAGGCAATACAAGCAACACATCGGAGTTGCGGAGGTCGAGCTTATTGACAGTTACGATTTCGCTCTTCAGGTCCACACCATGAGTGTAAGCCTCCAAGTCACCAATGTGTCCTTTAATAAGCACATCCTCTATTAATCCACGAGTATTGACATCAGCATTATGAAGTGTGATGTCATCAATATTAATCTGTTTGTCAAGAAGCGGCTTAAACTGAACACTGAGTTTCAGTTCCTCTGCGTTCAGCACTGTGTCGCCTTCCTGCACGGCAAGCACTCCACCAAGTGATAGGTCGAGCGGATATTTAAGGCGTACGTTCTCTATGCTCACGTCCATACCCATCTCCTCACTCAACCAATCGGTGGCTTTATCTACCGCCCACTTCTGCACTGGTGGGGTATAGAGGAGGATGGCAAGCAACGCAAACAACACGAAAGGAGTCAGCACAACCCCTAAAAGGGTGCGCCAACTCCATCCAAATATCGTGTACTTACCGTATCGTTTCAAAATATGCTTTTTACTTTCCGTAGAAGATGAACTCTACTTCTACAGTTCTGTACTCAACACCGCGTTCAACAGCAGCCTTAGCATTGAAGAAATTATTGCACTTCATTGATTTGAGACCAGGAATAGTATTGTAAACATAGTCCATAGCCTTCAACGCACGAGCAAGGGCAAGCTGTTCGTTATTATTGATACCACCAGCCTTTGTGAGTGTCATAGCGATTGGAATACCATCAACATTTACAGGGAGGTCATGTACATCATCACCATAGTACTTGATGACACCATTAACTGGTATTGCATCGGCACTACCACTGAACACAATATCAACACGACCACCTTCCTCAATATAAGGAGCGAGGTCTGTATTAATCTTGGCAGCCATATCGTCAAGCATCTTCTTAGAGCTTGCGCTCTTCTTAGGGTCGTAAACACCTACACGGTAGTTACCTGTACCCTCAAGACTGATGTCATCAAGTCTAATCTTTGTCTTGACAACCTTTGGAGTCTTCTCGCGTGGAGTGTTGTATGTAGGAAGATATGGTTCGTTTATCTTCTTCTGACCTTTCCAGAACTTGTATGTGAGCGAAACTTGAGCAGTGAGCATCCAGTCGCGTGAGTGCTTACCATCAAACTTCGAGTTGAAGTCATCACCGTAAGGGTTCATATCCACTTCGGCACCAAGACTCCAATGGTTTGAGAGACGGTAGTCACCAAGAAGACCTACACGGAAGTTTGTGCCCCAGTTGTGAGTCTGCTCCAAGTCTGTACCCCACATGTTGCTGACATCTTCAGTAACATTGTGGATGTCAAGTTGACCAATATCATTGCCCCATGCATAGTTCACGCCAATACCAGTAACGAGATAGAGGTTGAAGAGGTGCATCTTCTTCTGTGAGAAAATGTTTGTGAGGTTGAAGAGAACATCAAAGTCACTTGTGACATACTGATAGGTGTACTTCTCTCCTGTGCTGCGGAATCCGCCTTTCTGATTGAATCCATTAACGTTGAAACGAAGACCAAGTTCAGGAATTGGCATATAACCAACGCCAAATGTGAGAGAAGGAGTAAGAAGCTTGTCGTTATGAACATTAGTGAAGGTTGTACCTACACCAGCCTGCATCTGGGCAAAACCATAAGGCTTCCAGTCTTTTCTGTTTGGAGCTTCCTGAGCTCGTGCAATTGTAGGCAAAAGCAACATTGCAGCACCCACAATGATTGACATTATTTTCTTCATAAATAAAACTTTGGTTGTTCAAATTAATGCGCAAAGTTATCACTAATTTTCTGAATTAACAAAAGTTATTCATTAATTTAATAGCAAAAGGCACTCTTATGCACACATATATCGACTTTTGCATACAAAAAAAGCCGTGCAACATACAATTGCACGACCTTTTCGTATGTAAAGCGTAAGCTTTCTATTAGAGATTTGGGTTCTCAGTAGCCCACTCTGCTACTGGAGGAATGATGCCAAGACCGATGATCTCGTCACGCATTGCCTGGAGGTGCTTGTAAGAAGCCTCGAGAGCTGCCATCTCTTCTTCTGTTCCTTCAGGAGCAGTGAAGTGAACACCTGTAGCGTCGATTGTAGTAGGCATAGCCATCATCACGTTCTTCATGCCACACTTGTCGCAGTTAACGTAGCAACCTGCTGGCCATGTGAATGGTTCACCACCCATAGCACCTTCGATCATCTTCACAGCCTGGTAAGCAGGGCTCTGGAATGATGAACGACCACGAAGCTTGATGATGTTTGAACCACCCTGAGTTGTCATGTGCTTGA